>JAZOTV010000073.1:0-5454 GCA_045657815.1 Akkermansia sp. | reverse complement strand
GTACCTGCTGCTGCTCATGATTTCCTTCGCCGGTTTTGCCAACTGGTTCCTGCTGGGCTGGTATCCCCGCCTGCTGCAGGATATGTTCGGTATCTCCGAAGCTGAGGCAGGTCCCCAGGCTACGTTCTGGATTAACATCGCCAAGTACATCTCCGTGCTGGCCTGCGCTGTGATTGCCGACCGCTGGTACCTGAGCAACAAGAATGCCCGCGCCTATGTGCCCGGTATCGCCTTCTGTATCGCCGGTCCCTGCGTGCTGCTGGCCATGATGTTCGGTGAGGGCATTGGTCTGGCTGCTGTGCTTGCCCTGGTTTCTATGCAGGGTGTGGCTCAGGGCTCCATGGATGCCACTCTCATGCCGGTGCTCCGCAGCACGATTGACGAGCGTTTTGCCGCCACTGGCTACGGCCTGCTGAACCTGACCTCCGTGGGTGCCGGTGCTCTGGTATCCTGGCTGGGTGGCATGCTGAAGGATGCCGGTACTCCGCTCTCCATGGTGCTGAGCCTGGCTGGTGTCCTCATGATGCTCTGCGGTATCATCCTCTTCTGCCTGCCTAAGAAGGACAATGCCTAAAACGATGAAAGTTTCATCAATTATACTGTGTGCCGCTACCATACTGGTGGCGGCACCAGTTTCATATACGCCGGCTTTCGCGCAGGATGAGCTTACAACAGAGCAGCCTGTAAAGAAAAAGGGAAAGAAGAAAAAGAAGGATAAGTCCACATTCCTTGCGGGTAAGGCGGCTACTAAGTCTGAGCTGGCAGCGCTGGATAGCGAGCCCTACGGGCGAGCGGTGGATGTCTTTGTGGCGGGGGAAGGTAATCCCTACACCAGTATCCGCATTCCGGATATCATTAATGCCAACGGCCTGCTGGTGGCGATGGCAGAGGGGCGTTATCAGGATACAGACCAAGGGCAGAATGACCTGATTGTCTCCACTAGCCGGGATGGTGGTAAGAACTGGAGCAAACCGGTGGTGGCAGCTGCCTCCAAGGGGGCTACCTTTAATAATCCCTGCCTGATATATGACCAGAAGTCCAATCAGATTGTGCTGTTCTTCCAGCGCTATCCGCAGGGTATCAAGGAGCGTACGCCCGATATCCCCACGGGATGGAAGGATGAGCGCTGCATCCGCAACTTTGTCTGTTTCTCGAAGAACGGTAAGAAGTGGAGCAAGCCCAAGGATGTGACCCAGTTCACGAAGAATGACGGCGTGACCATCACTTGCAGTGGCCCGAATCCGGGCGTACAGATTACCCGTGGTGAACACAAGGGGCGTATTGTTGTCCCCCTGAATGAAGGACCCTTCGGCAACTGGACTCTGGCTGCTGCTTATTCTGATGACGGCGGCAAGAACTGGAAAATCGGTAAGAAATCAGATGCCGGACGCGGCATCAATGAAGTATCGATTGTGGAAACCTCCGAGGGCGGCTTGTTTGTTGTATCTCGTGCCTGGGGCGGTGGTATGAGAAAGGTGGCGTACTCTGACAACGGCGGCGAGAGCTGGGGCCCGGTGAATGACCACCCTGAGCTTACGAGCCCGAATTGCCAGAACGGTCTGACCCGCTATTCCCATGAGGATGATGCGGCGCTGGGCGGGCGTGGACGCATCCTGTTCTCTACCCCGACAACAGGCAGCCGCACCAATGGCATCATCAAGATGAGCTATGATGATGGCAAGACCTGGCCGGTGGAGAAGCGCGTGGGCGATGGCGCCTTTGCCTATTCGGTGCTCTGCCCGGTGAAGCCGGGGGTGGCTGGAATTCTGTATGAAGTGAATGGCCGGCCTATCAAACATATCCGTTTTGCTCCGTTCAGCATTTCCTGGCTGACGGATGGCGAGGATACAGGCATGGCTGAGTAAGACTGCGCCTTTCGACAAAGAAAATCCCCCGCCCTGATGTGCCAGAGCGGGGGATTTTTGTGGGTAATCAGGCCCATCTTCCCTTGCGGAAGCAGGTGATGCTGGCTCCACCCAGTATCACAAGCAGGAGGATGCTGGCATATGCCCACTCTTTCGGGGAGAGCCATTCTCCCTTGGATTTAAGGAATTTGCTTTCTACTTTGGCTGCTTGAGTTGCTGCCTGGCTGATGACGTTGGGCAGGCTGTGGCTCACCTCCGGATTCACAGAAACAGTTTTCACGAAGGCAGGGTTCGCGTCGATGCTGCGGAATTCCTTGTTATCGGCAGAGGCCAGCAGGGGCAGATTGACGATGAGCTCACCATTTACATCATAACCCATCATGCCGCCCAGACCATTCCATCCTGCCCCTTTGCAACCGGATGCCACCACGGTGAAGCTGATGTAGTGTGCACCGCCGCGGTGCAAAGCCGCAGGATGGTTGACTAATTTGGCGTAGGGAATGGTTTCGCCCCAGGTTTTTCCATGCCAGTTGCCGGTGATGCCCTCCGGGGTGACCATGAGCCCCAGCTCGTGGTCTGAATTAAATGTCAGCAGCTTGGTAGGCTCTGTTACCTGTGCGGCAGCCGTCAGGTCAATGGTCATAGCCACTGCGCTGGTGGCTACGTTGGATTTACGAAAACTCGTGACACTGTAAATCTGCTGGCGGGAGTATAGCGCGCCTTCTCCTCCTGTAAGTGAACCGGCTGTGCAGGTTACATTGTTGCGGGTATAGGAGCTGCCCGGGTCTGTGAATAGCGCAGGCTTTGCCATTGCCGGCAGGGCGACAGCGGCACAAAGAACCAGCAGAAGAATGTTTTTTTTCATGATGATAGTAAGCAGGGGGGGAATCTAGGTATACTCTACCATGCGTGTGGTGATTTAGCAAGCTTGTTTTTTATGAAGTTGCCGCAAGACATACGTGTCCTAAAGGTTTGGCACACGTGGATTGACTATTGACTATTGACTATTGATGATTTGAAAGTTAGCGGCTTACGCCGATGGAATCAGGAATGAATGCTTACTGCCGATGGTGAGGCTAGTGATACCCCACTACGATTTTTCACACAGAACACTATGCCTTTATATCGTTTGTGACTATTTTCCCTTAATCTTTGGGACACATGTTGCCGCAAGGTTGTACGCGCGTATGTGTGAATGCATGGGATATCAGAGAATGGCATTGACATAGCCTACCTTCGTGAATTAAAATGCTCTCGTATGACGAATCCTGCCCCCCTGTTATCGATTGTGGTTCCCTGCTACTATGAGGAGGAAGCTCTGCCTGTTACAGCCAGCGTACTGGGAGACTTGCTGCAGAGCATGATACAGGCTGGTGAAATACAGAAGGGAAGTCATTGCTGCTTTGTTAACGATGGAAGTCAGGATGGTACGTGGGAGATTATTACCAGTCTGGTAGAGAAGTCGAATTTATACCGGGGGGTTAATTTATCCCGGAATTTTGGTCACCAGGGAGCCTTGCTTGCAGGGTTGTTCACAGATTCGGCAGATGCTTATATCAGCATAGATGCGGATTTGCAGGATGATGAACAGAAGATTCGAGAGATGGTTCAATTGTACCGGGCTGGCAAGGATATAGTGTACGGCTGCCGGGAGGATAGAAAAAGTGATACCTGGTTCAAGCGCAGCACTGCGCAGCTTTTCTATAAAATCCGTTCTTCTCTCGGGTGCCAGACTATCCCGAATCATGCAGATTACCGCTTGATGAGTGCTCGTGCCGTTAAGGAATTGAAAAGGTATGGTGAAGTGAATCTGTATTTGCGTGGTATTGTGCCCATGCTAGGCTTTCCGGCAGCCCGGGTTTATTATTCCCGCAAGCAACGTGAGCTGGGGGAATCGAAATATCCCCTCATCAAGATGCTTCGTCTGGCATGGAATGGCGTGGTTAATTTTTCAGAGGTTCCCTTGCAGGTATGCATATGGTTCGGGCTTATGGGCTTCTTGTTCAGCCTGGCCCTTATTGCCTGGTGCATTTATCGTTGGTATATCGGAGCCGTACTGCCGGGCTGGACTTCTACGGTGCTGGTGGTGAGTGTTTTTGGTAGCATGCAGTTTTTGTTTACCGGCGTGATCGGACTCTATATCGGTAAGATTTTTCATGAAACCAAGAACCGGCCGCATTTTATTGTGCAGGATGACCTGACCCGGCGTTGATGATTGACCAAGGTGCCAGGTAAATATCAGGTGGTTTGGTGCCGGAATGTAACCCATTGATTGATAATTTTATGGCGTGTTCAGCACTACGTGGAATGCATATTTCTAAAGTAAAAGGTTCCGGAGCTGGAGTTGTTTTTCTGACGGAATGTTATCTTGTGCTGCCGGCGCTGTTATGGTTATGCGCATGGTTGCAGTTGTGGTATGCAGTACCTATTGTATTGGGGATTTTCTATGTGCTGTATCGGCATTATGTTGCATTGCGTTCATCAGCTGGGGGCGTTCATGATATAACGTGGATATCGAGTCTTGTATACTGCGGAATCAGCTCACTGGCTGTTTTCTTATGCGGTTTTGATGGCCGAGTGATGCAGAGTTGGGATTTAATAGTCCGGAATCCTATTTATTCTGAGTTGATTACAAATGAATGGCCTCTAGTTATGCCCGATGGCAGAATGGTGATGTATGCCCTCATGTTCTGGTTGCCGCCTGCTCTGATCAGCAAGTGGTCAGCGGGGATGGAGACTATGTTTCTTCAACTGTGGTGTTTTATCGGGTGCATGTTGATGCTGCTGAATCTGCATGGCACTTTGGGCTTAAGGAAAACCATATTGTTTGCAATTGTGATAGGCGTGTTTACGCCTTTGGCCGGGATGGTGGATGATGTGTTGAATGTTGTATTCCATAAGGATGCCATGATGGGAGTTCATTTCCGAATCCCTTCAGCCGGTACTCAATGGACGAATACCTTCCATTATTTCATTGTGGGAGGACTTTATCTTACGCTTGTGACGGAGCGTAGATTGCCGCTGGGGGTGTATGTGATGGTAAGTGCCTTATTTGCCTGTTTGCATCCAATACTGGCAAGTGTGGTATTGCCCCTGGTGGTGTATCAGACTGTGTTGATGATAGGTGGGTGGCGCAGGATATGGCGCGTGGCCATGCTTCCTGAGGCCCTAATCGGTGGTGTTCTGGTACTTACCTGTATGTTGTATTATGCGTCCGGCGGTTCCTGTTGGTGGGCATTTACCTTAAATGCACCCTACGCTCCGCAGAACGCACCATGGCTGGTGTATATTCTGGGGATTATATTGGCTGTGGTACCTCCCGTACTGGTCTGGTGGAGCACAAGGAGGAGAATTATGCTGCTTTGGGCAGCCATGTGCCCTGTTATTATCTCCTGCTGGTACGGTGAAACTAACGGAGTGAATGAATGGATGTACAAGTTTACCGTATTGTACAGCTTCTACGTTGTCTACTATTTGGTGCGGTATATAGAAGTCAGACGGGTAAGATGCGTGTTGGGCTGCTTGTTGTTGTGCTCAGTGCTGCCCTTCCTCCGCATGGTGGATCATTCCGGCATAATAGACAGTGCAA
>JAZOTV010000072.1:0-15204 GCA_045657815.1 Akkermansia sp. | reverse complement strand
CTTCCGTATTCAAGTCTGCGGTACCCGCCAAGAAGACCTGCAAGAAGGGCGGCTGCAAGAAGAAGTAATTTTAATCAACACGAGTATATCAGCTTTCCGGTCTGCCTGTCGTCTCTGCAGGCCGGAAAGTTTTTTTGTATTTTTTACCTCCAAAGACTTCCGGCCGGGACTTTTGGATTTACAACGCGCGCGTAATATGATAAACATATTGCGCTATGGACTTAGAGCAACGCGAAATAAGTGCAGAAACGATTTCCCCGTACTTTGAGCAGTACTTCGGTCACAAGCCCACAGTTGTAGCCGCGTCCCCCGGTCGCGTGAACCTCATCGGTGAACACACCGACTACAACAACGGCTTTGTGCTGCCGATGGCGCTCAACAATATCAACGTCATTGCTGTCGCCCCCTCCCCCACCGGCAAGCACCGCTGGATTGGCGCCCTGGGCGAAGACATGATTGAGATTGATCCGGCAGACGCTTCCAAGCCGGGTGATCCCTTCTGGAGCAACTACGTGCGCGGCGTTATCTGCATGCTGGGCCGTCGTGGCATTGAAGTGCCTGCGGTGGATATGCTGATTGATTCCAACGTACCGCGTGGTGGTGGTCTTTCCTCCAGCGCTGCTTTCGAGGTTTCCGCCTGCACGGCTCTGGCCGCTCTCTGCGGCGTGGAAATCACCCCCACGGAACGCGCCCTTATCGGCCAGGCCACCGAGCACGAGTTTGTGAACGTGCCCTGCGGCATCATGGACCAGTTCATCTCCGCCAACGGCCGCAAGGATCACGCCCTGATGCTCGACTGCAAGGACCTGTCCTACAAGCTCATCCCCATGACCGACCCCGCCGTGAGCGTGCTCGTGATTGACTCCGCCGTGAAGCACTCTCTGGCCGATGGTGGCTATGCCGCCCGCCGCAAGAACTGCGAGGATGCCTGCGCCATTCTCGGCGTGCCCTCCCTGCGCGAGGCCACCCTCGAAATGCTCGAGGAGAAGAAGGCCGAGCTCGGCGACCTCTGCTACCGCCGCTCCCGCCACGTCATCGGCGAGAACCTGCGCGTTGCCACCTTTGCCGAGGCCGTGCATAAAGCCGACTGGGACGCCGCCGGTGTTGCCATGCGCGCCTCCCACGCCTCCCTCAAGGATGACTTCGAGGTATCCTGCGCCGAGGTGGACACCCTCGTCTCCCTGGCCGACACGATTCCCTCTGCCGCAGCTGTATACGGCGCCCGCATGACGGGTGGCGGTTTCGGCGGCTGCATCGTGGCTCTGGTGAAGAGCGACGCCGTGCAGCAGGTGGCCGAGGAAAAGATTGAGGCCTATCGCAATGCCCTGGGTATCGAGACCGATTACCTCATCACCCGACCGGGTGAGGGTGCTCGTGTGCTTTATCAGGCTTAATTTCTTAACTTAGTGAATCTTATGAAACACATACTGACAATGCTGGGCGCGCTTGCGCTCATGAGTGGCAGCGCCATGGCCCAGGAGGCCGCCGTTGCCGCCCCGGCGCAGCAGGACGTGCTTCCCCTGTGGGAAATGATTGTCTTCTGCGTGGTTGTGGTGGGTGTAATCGGTCTGGGTATCTGGAAGGCCAGCGACTCTGCCGAACCTACTGAAGAGAAGAAGGAGAAGGGCGCTGCCGACTACTTCCTGGCCGGCCGTGGTCTGAGCTGGTGGCTCGTGGGCTTCTCCCTGCTGGCTGCCAATATTTCCACGGAGCAGTTCGTGGGTATGAGTGGTCAGTCTGCCGACTGGCTGGGTCTGGCTATCGCTGGTTATGAATGGCTTGCTGCCATCGTGCTGGTGATTGTGGCCTTCACCTTCCTGCCCATGCTGCTGAAGCGCGGTGTGTTCACCATTCCCCAGTTCCTGGAGGAGCGTTACAATGGTGTGGCCCGCGTTATCATGGCTCTCGTGAACCTGCTGATTCTGGTGGGTGTGCCCACCGCCGCTGTGATTTATGCCGGCGCCAGCGTGGTTTCCGTGTACTTTGACCTTTCCGTGCCGACCGGCTGCCTTATCATTGCCGGCGCCGCTACGGTGTACGTGTATGTGGGTGGTCTGAAGGCCTGCGCCTGGACCGACCTCATCTGGGGTGCCGCCCTCATCGTGGGTGGCGGCGTGGTGGCCTACTTCGCCATCATGGCCCTGGGTGCCTACCCGACCCTGCCTGAGAGCGTGGTGGCCACTGCTACCACCACGGCCAATACCTCCGCTGAGGCTCTGGCCTCCACCGGTTCCCAGTTCTGCGACGGTCTGAGCCGCATGATGAACCTGAACGCCGGTGATGTGCAGGGCGCTACCAACGGTATCGGCGGCAAGCTGCACATGATGCGCGAAGAGTCCGACCCCGTGATGCCCTGGACCGTTTACCTCCTGGGTCTGTGGATTCCCAACTTCTTCTACTGGGGTCTTAACCAGTACATCATGCAGCGCACCCTGGCTTCCAAGAGCCTTGAAGAAGGCCAGCTGGGTATCGTGTTTGCCGCATTCCTGAAGCTTCTCATCCCCTTCGTGGTGATTATCCCCGGCATCCTGGCCTACAACCTGTACAGCGATAAGCTGGCTGCCAAGGCCGATTCCAACTCCGCTGCCATCGTGCAGGCTGCTGAGGCCAGCGGTAAGAAGGTGATTTACGACATCGCCGCCAGCCGTCTGGTGCGTGAGGATTCCGCCGCTTCCTCTGTGGAGTACATCAAGAAGAACCTGGCTACCGCCGGCGCTGCTGATCAGATTGCCGCTGTGGATGCCAAGGCTGCTGAGCTGGCTGCCATTCCTGCCAAGGATATTGCCGGTCGCACCGCCAAGGCTGGTGAGATTCTCGACATCGATAAGGATGCTACGGCTGCTGCCCGCGCCAACGCTGCTGAGTACACCGTGACCACCACGCTGGCTGCTTACCAGTATGACTACGCTTTCGCCACTCTGCTGCGCGAGCTGCTTCCCGGCACCGGCTGGGCCTGGTTTGTGCTGGCCGCCCTCTTCGGCGCTGTGGTGAGCTCCCTGGCTTCCATGCTGAACTCCGCCTCTACCCTCTTCACCATGGACCTGTACAACAAGTCCAAGGAAGTTGCCACCGGCAAGCCTGCTTCCGACAAGCAGCTCGTGGCCGTGGGTAAGGTGGCTGTGCTGGTGTGCGCTGTGATTGCTACCGTGGTGGCTCCCTTCCTGGATAATCCTGCATTCGGTGGTATCTTCACCTTCATTCAGGAGTTCCAGGGCTTCCTGAGCCCCGGTGTGCTGGCCGTGTTCCTGTTCGGCTTCTTCGTGCCCAAGTGCCCCCGCGTGTTCGGTTGGCTGGGTATTCTGGTGGGTGCTGCGGCCTATACCGTGTTCAAGTGGGTTGCCATCTACAACGATAATGGGCAGGCTATCTTTGACTTTACCCGCGATTCCTTCCTCAACCGCATGGGCTACTCCCTCATCGTGGTGTGCGTGGTTGGTCTTATCCTCACCATCGTGAACCACATCAAGGGTGGCGAAGCCGTGGTGCTTGAGGATAAGGGTATCATCGAGATGAAGACCTCCGGCCGTGCCAAGGCCTTTGGCTTGGCTGTGATTGTTGCCACCATCGCTCTGTACATCCTCTTCTGGTAAAAAGTAGATTAACAGAACCTTGATTTGTTCAGAGCCCCGCCAGTTGTCTGGCGGGGCTCAGTTATCTTGCTTATTTTCTGGGTTGACGCAGTACCCTGTACATGGCTCGCCCCAGGGAAGCCGGGTGCTTCAGCGGTAAATCGGTTTCGTATGCCCAGATCATCACCCCGCCGAAATGATTGTCCTTAGCCCATTTGCATTTATCACCAATCATTTTGCGGCCATTGAATGAATGCATCGGGCCGTCGCTGCCATCCTTTCTTCTGGAGCGAAAGGTATTGACCTCTGGTCTGAGGTTGGGATGCCAGGCATATATCTGGGAATACCCGTACTGGTCTGTAAGTTTGCCTTGCTCATTGCTGTAGAATGGCAGACCCAGCACCACCTTGGGCTTGGGCATGTGCAGTTTATTAAGGCAGATACCGGCTTCCCTCTGGTAGCGTTCCATCGAGGCGTGTTGGGCGGTCTGGGAGCCGTATGACATGGTGAGAATAAAGTCCAGCTGGTCCGTGACCAACAGTGTGGGGAGTCTGTAGTTCACAGAGGCTGCAAGGCTGATGGAAATGCCGCTTCCGGCCAGTTCTTCTCGCAGATCGGCCAGAAAGAGGCCGAAATGATTCCATTCAGCATTCGAATCCGGATATTCCCAGTCAAGGTCTATGCCCTGATAACCTCGTGTGATGGCCCACTGCGCCATGTTGCGGGCCAGCGTGCGGCGGGTATGCGGTTTCCGTATAGCTTGTGTCAGGGGCTTATCCATGTGGCCGAATCCGGCAATCAGTCGTGCCTTTGATTGGGCCTCCTGGTGCAGCCGCTTGATTTCTGCCAGTGCAGTATTTACGGTGTTTTCACTGTTGCCACCGCCGGCCCATTGGTATGTGATATTGCCTTTTGCATCACAACTGTAGGCAAAGTGGATTAAATCAGTGAAGAGATTGAAGTGCTCTGTAGTCAGATGCACCGCCTGGGTGGCTTTTCCCCACCCCATCACCCAGCGGGGGCGGTAGTAGGGCACGATTCGATAGGGAAATGGGTATACCCGGCCAGGAATCCGATTCTGGAGCCCCTTTGCGAGCACGAGTTCGGGGCAAATGGTAGTGCCATCTTCCATCGTAATCTCCAGACATTGGGCATCTACCTTGGAATTGCGCTGGATGGAGGGGGCCAGGTCATAACTCAACCACAGATACAGGGGCTTGTCTCCCAGCTCTATGGAGGTTTTGAATGTAAAACGCTCCTTCACCGAGCAGGTGGCTTTTTCTACCACCGGGTTCTGGGTGTGGAGTGTGAAGCAGTTTCTGGCACCGGAGGAGCTGAGCCTGGCCTTTCTGATTTTTGATTTGGCAGATGATTCACCTGGGGAGAAACTGAGCTCGGAGATTTTTTCTCCCGGTTGCCCCATTACCTTGAGTTGGAGAACTGGTTGATTATCTAAGCCAGGGTAGAAGGTGCTGTGCGTGTGCCTTGCCTCTATCGTGGCTGCTTGCACCAGATGTAGTGCGCATCCTGTCAGGATGAAGATGCCATGTCCGTATTTCATGCATCCTTTTTAGCATACATGCTCTCATTATACAAGATATCAGGTGAAAAAACGGAGCTGACTCTGCCGCCCGGCGCTATTTGCGGCGTTTGCCGAAGAGCCCCTTATCGTAGGTGCGGTGGATAAGGAAGACAAAGGCGAGGATAAGCCACCAGGTAAGGATGGAGGTGGCGTTGAACCAGAGTTTGTGCTGCACGGCCTCTGCTGCGAACCAGAGGATACCCGCCGGCAGGGCCAGCAGAATAAGCCAGCGGAGCAGACCGGGAACGAAAGGCATAATCCAGAGGAAGAAGAGCAGGGCCACGCAGGCGGTGGTGAGCTGCTGCCAGCTGGTGAGGATGGGGAGCTGCTGCAGCACGTGGCCGCCGCAGGGGCGCTCGCTGGTGTGGGTGAGGATGCGCTCCACCCCGGCCATCTGGGAAAGCGTGCGGGCCAGCCGCTCCAGACGCAGCGGAGTGTGCTGCCCCTCAGCAGGCTGCTCCAGCATGATGCAGGGATTCTCTCCCAGCTTCTCGATAAGGTTGGTGCCGGCTACTACATCGGCCAGGGGAATGGTGACCACCCTGGCCTCGGTCAGGCGGGTGCGGGCGTTATCATCAATGGGCAGAGTGAAGCCGCCGAAGCTGATTTCCTTGCCCAGCTTGACCTTCACATCTTTACCATCCAGCCCGAGGCGGGCAAGAGCCAAGCGGAAGGGCAGGGTGGGTATGGTTTCGCCGTTCCAGCGCATGAGCAGGGGAAAGGAGATGCTGTCCACGGCAGAGGGGTTCTGCGTGTGCGGCTCGCCTTCCAGCCAGTCCGGGGCCCAGACTACGGCCAGGGCATCCGGCGTTTCGGTCAGGCCGTTGGGCAGGGGACGGTTGGCAATGGGCAGGCCGTTCGGGTTGCCTTCGATGTTCTCTGCGGGGATGGAAGCATTGCGCAGCATGGCCGGGGTGAAATCCGGCTGGGCGGCAGTGCGGCCGCGGAGCCCTACTGCGGAGTGCGGGAATCCGGCCAATACGCGGCAGAGCATTTCGCGCACCATGTCTCCCTGTTCGCCTTGCCAGATGAGGGGTGAGGATAGCCCCACGGTGGTGGCGCCTGCCTGTTTCAGCTTATTCAGGAGCACGGCGGTATCCTGTGGCCCCAGAGGCAGTGCGGCAAAAGCGGCAGCACAGGATTCCTCGTTCAGCTCTACCATGCCCACGGTGGGGCACTCCCGCAGGCGGGTTTCGGTGATGACCGGCTCCATGGCCGGAGCCTCGCCCGGATGCAGCAGCTGAGGATATTCTGTGGGTGCCCACTGGCACAGCGCATGCCCCAGCCGGTTGAAAAACCACTGGTCTGAGCTGTAGCATGTATTTTGCAGGCCATACCAGCTGGCAGACAGTACGGCCAGCCAGAAAAGTACGGCCAGAAAGCTTACGTGTCGAGAAGTTTTAGGAGGCATGCGGCGGCGGGGCTTGCGGGTGAATGTGCCGGGGTGTGGGCAGCGGCGTGGCGCAGGGCTGCCATTCCGGCGGGAATGAGGTCAAGATACCAGCTGCGCTGCTGGTTGTAGCCGATATTGGCGAAGGCACCCAGTGCCTGCATCAGCCGCTGCATGGCACAGGCGGCGAACACATCTGCCGGGAGCGGCGCGCCATCCATCTGCTCCCAGAGCTGCAGCAGCTCGTCTCGCTCGCTTTCGCTCAGCTGCATATAGGGGTCATACAGCAGGGAGGCCAGGTCATATTCCTTGCGGCCATAGCGCATGCCCTGGAAATCGATGAGCCAGGCGTGGCCGTCCTTCAGCATGATGTTCTGGCTCTGGCAATCGCGGTGCACGGGCACTCGGGGCAGCCCGGCGATCCAGTCGGCCATGTCCTGCAGCTCCGGACGAGCCAGGAATGCCGCGCTATCACCTCCCAGGTGGCGGCCGATGAGGTGCTCGGCAAAGTATTCCTGCTCCCAGCGGTAGAGGGTGGCATCAAACGGCGGCTGCAGCTGCCAATCGGGAGTGAGATGGTAAAAGGGTATAAGGGTGTGGAATGCCTGTTCGTAAGCGGTGCGGCGCTCGGACCAGGGAGCATGGCGCAGGCTCAGGATATCTGCTTCTCCCAGGTCTTCCACCAGGCATGCGCCGCAGGCCGCCGGCAGGGTGATTTCTGCCAGAATGCCCGGCACGCGGATGCCTGCTGCGGCCAGTCCCCGGGCGGCGGGAAGGAAGGAATTGTTGTCGGCGCGCTGGCCAGTCCAGTGAATACCCAGTACCCCGGCTGCGCGCACAATGCTGCGCCCGCTGGCTCCGGCGCTGACCTGCTGCAGCATGTCTGCCTGCACAGCTGCACCGGTGTGCTGCTGAATCAGGGTTGCCAGTATGCCTTTTGCCTCGGTGGGTACAGTCATGGAAAATTAATCAACCTTGAAATAATTCAGCTTGCCGGAAGAATCCTTGCCGGGGTCCGGAGTGGATGCTTTATCGGGGTTCTGGGGAACTCTTCCGCCGCCGGGAATGGGAGAATTCGGGTAGACCTGGCGGGGTCTGGCCTGGTTGCTGGGCGATGCCGCCGCGCGTGGCTCCTGCTCTGCTTTTGCTTTTTTTGACTTGATGGGAATCGCGGTGCCGTGTGTGCTGATGGCAGCAAAACGGAGCTTCTCCAGCTGCCTGTTCATCTGGATGAGCAGCAGGATAACAGAAGCTGCAATGATACCCCACCCCCTGCAGGCAAGCTCGTTGAGCAGCTCTGCCCTGGAGGTGATTTCCTGCTGGGTTTCCAGAAATTCCATGCAGTTCATGATGCCGCAGAAGAACAGAAAAACGGCAACAAAATACCCGATGGGAATGGGAAGAAGCATAGCTGGGGTATTGTATGCCCATTCTGCCCGGGTGTCAAGAAAAAGCCTTTGTGAGTGGTGTCTGCTGAAAGTAGCTGAATGTTCGTGGTTTGCGTGGAGTGGGGGCTGGCCTGGCCTGGGGTTCGCGCGTCAGCACGCACGAGAAGGGTTGACCCGGCCGCCTGACTGTTGTACTGTGGTGCCCGTCATGGATTTTCGTATCATTGCCGCTGCCAGGCCATCCATCGCCTATGCCCGCGATGGTGTTAAGTTTTTTGAGGACCGCCTGCGCCCGCTGGGTAAGGTGGAGCTGCGCTATGTGAAGGCGGGGGACTCGGAGGCGGTTTCGGCCCGCCTGCTGGAGGCCAGTGAGGGGTGTCTGCGCATTGCCATGGATGAACGAGGTGAGAATTGGACCACTCGCGAGTTCGAGAGCCGGGTGCGCCGCTGGCAATTGCAGAGTGTGAAGCATGTAGCCTTCCTCATCGGCGCGGCAGATGGCCACACCCCGGCCTTGCGTGCGGCGTGCGACCATGTGCTTTGCCTGGGGCGGCACACCATGCAGCATGAACTGGCGCTGGTGGTGCTGCTGGAGCAGATTTACCGCGTGCACACGCTGCTTGCCGGCTCTCCCTACCACCGGGACTGAGGCGCCGCCGGAAGAAGATGCTCTGTGAACGTGCTTTTAGGTTGACTTGGCAGGGTGGGGTGCTATGATAAGTGCTATCTATGACACAGGATGCCCTTCTTAAGTTATTGGAGGCGGATGCGCGATTGAGCGACCAGCAGATTGCAGACCGCCTTGGTGTGGATGTTGCAACCGTGGCCGCCAAGCGAGCTGCTCTTGAGAAGGCTGGTCGCATCGTTGGCTACCAGGCCATCGTGAACGATGATGAGGAGGGCGTTTCCGCTTTCATTGAAGTGCGTTGCACGCCTGAGCGCGGCGGTGGCTTCGATCGCCTGGCTGCCCGCATTGCCCGATTCAAGGAAGTGCGCAGCTGCTACCTGATTTCCGGTGGTTATGACCTGCTGGTCATGGTGGAGGCTCCCACGCTGCTGGAGGTGGCCCGCTTTGTGAGTGAGAATCTGGCAAGCATGCAGGGCGTGATTTCCACGGCCACGCATTTCCGCCTGAAGACTTATAAGAACAACGGTCTCCTGTATGCTGAGGAGCCCGAGGCTGAACGTCTTACCATTATCCCGTGATTATGGATTGGAGCAGGATGCTTTCGAAACAGGTCATGGATATGCCGCGTTCCGGCATCCGTGAGTTCTTTGACCTGGCCACCGGCAGCAAGGATATCATTTCCCTGGGCGTTGGTGAACCGGATTTCGTGACCCCCTGGAATATCCGTGAAGCGGCTATTTCTTCCTTGGAAAAAGGGCACACAACCTACACCAGTAACTACGGTCTGGAGAGCCTGCGCCGTGCCATCAGCAAGTATGTGGCGGATTTCTTCCATGTGGAGTATGACCCGCTGTGCGAGATTCTGCCCACGGTGGGTGTGAGTGAGGCTATCGACCTGGCGCTGCGCTGCCTGCTGAATCCGGGGGATGAGGTGTTGTACCACGAGCCTTGCTATGTGAGCTATGCCCCCACGGTGATGATGGCCTATGGTACGCCCAGGGCGGTGGAGACGAGCATTGATGACCTCTTTGCGCTGAATCCCGCCAAGCTGGAGGCTGCCATCACCCCGCGTACCAAGGTGCTGATGCTGAACTTCCCCACGAATCCCACGGGTTCCATTGCTCCGCGCAAGACACTGGAAGAGATTGCCGCCATCTGTGTGAAGCATGACTTGTTTGTGCTCACGGATGAGATTTACTCCGAGCTGCGCTATGATGAGGAGGAGCATACCTCCATCGCCGCGCTGCCGGGGATGAAGGAACGCACGCTGCTGCTGCATGGTTTCTCCAAGGCCTTTGCCATGACAGGGCTGCGCCTGGGCTATGCCTGCGGCCCGAAGGAACTCATTGAGCAGATGATGAAGGTGCATTCCTACACCATGATCTGCCCGACTATTACCTCTCAGGAGGCCGGTATCGAGGCTCTGGTGAATGGTACTCCGGCTATGCTGGAGATGCGCGACAGCTACCACAAGCGCCGCAACTACATTGTGGGGCGCTTCAATGAGATGGGCATGGACTGCCACCTGCCTGGCGGTGCCTTCTACACCTTCCCCAGCATTAAGAATTTCGGCATTTCTTCCAAGGAATTTGCGCTTCGGCTCCTGATGGAGCATAAGGTGGCCGCCGTGCCCGGCACTGCTTTCGGTGCCTGCGGCGAAGGCTATCTGCGCTGCTGCTATGCAACGGCTCAGAACCTCCTCGAACAAGCCTGCGATAAGATGGCCAGATTCTGTGATTCACTGAAGTGAATCACAGAATGTACGGAGTACGAGGTGGGAAGTACGAAGTGTAAAGTTACGCGGGCTCACGCCCGCCGGTGATTCTGCATGGAAAATGGAATAGTGTTCAGGGAAGCGATGACACAGCGCACCCGTGCGTTCGCGCTGCGCGTGTATAAGCTGTGTGGCGCTTTGCCGCATACGCCGGAGTCAATGCACATGCGTGACCAGTTGTTTCGCTGCGCTACATCGGTGGCGGCTAATTATCGCGCATCAGGGCGGGCTAAGTCGGATAGAGATTATCTGAATAAGCTTAAAATCTGCGAGGAAGAAGCAGATGAAGCCGTGTTCTGGATGGATATGCTGGAGGCATGTGAGCTGGTGCGTAAGCATAAAATTGAAGCGTTGATGCAGGAAGCAAATGAGCTCACGGCTATCATAACGGCCTCGTGTATCACAAAACGTCGTAATATGATAAAAAATGGCGGGCGTGAGCCCGCGTAACTTTACACTTCGTACTTCCCACCTCGAACTTCGTACTTCTGATATGTCTGAGCAAAAACTGTTTCGCACCTACGTAACGCCTTTTGTGCTGTTTCTTGGGTTGAATCTGCTGCTCTGGGTGGTAGAAGGGGTATGGGCATGGGACCATCCGAGTGTGGGGTGGTACCAACGTGCGCCGGAGATGTGGGTTTACCCGCTGCAGGTGCTGGTGTGCGGGGCATATCTGTGGCATGTACGGCGCGGTGTGGAGTGGGATTGGAAGCTTAAACCCTGCCTGCTGGGTGTTCTGGCTGGCGTGGTGGGTATCGGCTTCTGGCTGGTGCCGTATGTGACGGAGTGGATTCCTGCGGAACCTGGGTTTGACCCAGCTGCCGTCTTTGGAGATAATCAGGTGGCTATCGGGGTGGAATATGCATTCCGCTTTGTCCGGGCGGTGATTATTGTGGCGCTGGTGGAGGAATTTTTCTGGCGCGGGTACCTGATGCGCTGGTGCATTGACCGCGATTTTCCGCAGAATGTGCCGTTGGGGCGGGGGAGCTGGCTGGGTTATGCCGTGGTGACGGTGGCATTCATGCTGGTGCACCGCCCGGTGGATTATGCCGGGGCTTTTGTGTACGGCAGTATTGCATATGCTTTGATGGTGTATACAAAACGTCTTTCTGCGGTCGTAGTGATGCACGCTGTGGCCAATCTCATTATGGGTATCTGTGCTATTAAACTGAATCTTCCTCATCTCTGGTAAAATTATGCAAGCTTTCATTCTTGGTGCCGGCCTGGGCACGCGTCTGGCTCCCCTCACTCATATTCTCCCTAAACCGCTGATGCCGGTTTTTCAGAAACCGCTTATTCAGCACACGATGGACCACTACATCCGTTGTGGTGTGAGTGAGTTCATGGTGAATATATCCTGCCTGCCTCTCATGTGGGAGCGAGCTTTCCCTGAACCCACCTACCGTGGTTGTCCGGTGAGTTTCAGTGAGGAGGAATCTCCGCTCGATTCCGGCGGCGGTGTGAAGAAAATCATGCCCTGGGTGAAGCCGGGTGAGCCGCTGCTGGTGCACAATGGTGATATCCTGACTGATATCCCTGTGGCTGATCTGCTGGCCGAGCACAAGCGCCGTGGCAATATGGTGACACTGGCCCTGCGGAGTGTTGATGGTAAGCGCAACGTGGGATTTGACGAGGAAACCGGCGCTATTACCGACATGCGCCATGCGCTGGGGGTGAACCCGGGCACGCATCAGTTTGCCGGTGTGTATCTCATGGAGCCGGAAGTGGCGGAGCTGTTCCCCGGGGAGGATGTGTTCTCCATTGTGCCTGTGTGGCTGGAGCTCATCAAGCAGGGGAAGGTAGGCGGCGTGGTGTTCGACTGGGCCAACTGGCATGAAATCGGCTCTCCCGCCGGCTATGTGGATACTATGATGGAGCTGACCAGCCGCGAGCGCATTCACCCCTCGGCTTCCATTTCAGCCGCCGCTGATCTGGGCGAGGATTGCGTGGTGGGGCAGGATGCTGTCATTCCCGCCGGGGTGGTGATGGATGATTGCATCGTCTGGCCGCGCACTCATGTGGCTCCCGGCACTTATCGCCGCTGCATCATCACTCCGCGCATCACCGTGCAGGGGTGAATTTTTGATAAGTAAGCAGAATTTGCTTTTCTTGGCGTGGTCGGCGTGGTAGAATCCTGCAGCGTAGGTGGACTGTATCCACAGCCCGCGTGATAGAGAATATTTTACCAATTTACTATTATGGCAATAGACCCCAGACTTCTTGAGGAGCTCGAGCAGCGCCAGAAGAAGATTAAGTACGCTGCTACGCAGGAGAAGTACGATGCTCGCCATGCCAAGGGCGACTGGACTGCCCGCGAACGCATTGCTACGCTGTTCGATAGCGGTTCCTTTACCGAAATCGGTATGCACACCAAGCACCACTGCAGCAACTTCGGTATGCTGAAGAAGGATATCCCCGGTGATGGTATTGTGACGGGCTTCGGTCTGGTGAATGGCCGCCCGGTGGCTGCCACAGCTGCAGATTTCCTGGCCCAGGGTGGTTCTCTGGGCTACATGCACGCCCAGAAAATCTGCGATGCCCAGCAGTATGCGCTCAAGGCCGGCATGCCGATTATTCAGATTAATGACTCCGGCGGCGCTCGTCTGCAGGAGGGTGTGGATTCTCTGACCGGCTTTGCAAACGTGTTCTACAACAACGTGGCCGCCAGTGGTGTGGTGCCGCAGATTTCTCTCATCCTCGGTCCCTGTGCTGGTGGTGCAGCCTATTCTCCTGCTCTTACAGACTTCATTATCATCCGCAAGGGTGGTGCTGCCGGTATGTACATCACCGGGCCGAAGGTGATTGAGCAGGTGACCTATGAGCAGTGCACCATGGAGGAAATCGGCGGTGCTGCCGTGCATTCCTCCGTTTCCGGCAACGCCCACTTCGTGGCCGAGACGGATGAGCATGCTATCAACATTGCCAAGCAGCTGCTGACCTATCTGCCCTCCAACAATGCTCAGGAGCCCCCGCATGACCTGAACCAGCCGCTCGACATCGCCCCGCAGGAGGGCATGAACGATATCATCCCCGATAACAACAACACCCCGCTGGATGTGCAGAAGGTGATTGCCCGCCTGGTGGATGAAAATAGCTTCATGGAGGTGCATGCTAACTTTGCAGGCAATGTGGTGGTGGGCTTCGGCCGCATCTGCGGTGTGGTGGTGGGTATCATTGCCAACCAGCCCGCTGTGAAGGCCGGTTGCCTGGATATCGACGCTTCCGACAAGGCCGCCCGCTTCATCCGCTGCTGTGATGCCTTCAACATTCCGCTGGTGAGCCTGGTGGACGTGCCCGGCTTCCTGCCCGGCAAGCAGCAGGAGCGCGGTGGTATCATCCGCCACGGTGCCAAGATGATATATGCTTACTCCTCCGCCACGGTTCCGAAGGTGACCCTCATCATGCGCAAAGCATATGGCGGTGCCTACATCGCTATGTGCAGCAAGGGGCTGGGTGCCGATGCCGTGTTCGCATGGCCCTGCGCTGAAATCGCCGTGATGGGTGCTGCCGGTGCTGTGCAGATTCTGTACGGACGTGAGCTGAAGGCCATTGAGGATGACTCTGCCCGTGCCGCCCGCCAGAAGGAACTGGTGAGCGAGTATGAGCAGGCCTTCTCCAACCCCTATGCCGCCGCGGCCTCCGACCAGGTGACCGATATCATCGACCCGAAGGAGTCCCGAGCCCGCATTGCGCTCACCCTGCGCACCCTGCTCAGCAAGCGCGAGCAGCACCCCGCCAAGAAGCACGGCAACATGCCGCTGTAATTTCCTATTTCACAAACCAACAAAACAATGATACAGACACTCGCTGCACTCGATATGGATGCCGTCATCTACCAGGTGACCGGCATGTGTGTGGTGATTTGCTGCCTCTCCTTCCTGAGCGTCATTCTGACGATTTCAGGAGCCGTGGCACAGCGTCTGGATGCTAAGCGCAAGGCACAGGCCGAGGCTGCCAAGGCAGCCATGGCCCCGGCCCCGGTGGCTGCCCCTGTGGCAGTGGCTCCGGAGCTGGCACCTGCACAGGTGGCCGCCATTGCTGCCGGTATCTATGATGCTGCGCAGAGCAGCATAACACCGCAGGTCGTTGCCGCCATTGCCGCCGCCGTCAAGGTGACTGTGGGCAATGAGGCTCGCATTCTGGACATCAAGCCGGTTGACACTGCCTATGGGCAGGGAGGCCGCGCTGCCGCCATGAACAACTCTCCCGTGCGTTGATAATCCTGCGCACATCCCCCAAAAAAACAAACTTCAAACAAAATACAAATAGAAAATAAAAATATGAAACAGCTCCGTATTACCGTTGCCGGTCAGACCTTTGATGTAACCGTTGAAACCGTTGGTGGCACTGCTCCCGTGGCCGCTGCTCCCGCTCCTGTGGCCGCCCCCGTGGTAGCTGCTCCCGTGGTGGCCGCTCCCGCTCCTGTGGCTGCTCCTGCTCCCGCCGCAGCTCCCGCCGGCGCCGGCACTCCCATCCCCAGCCCGCTGGCTGCCAAGGTGGTATCCCTCGATGTGCAGCCCGGCGCTGCCGTGAAGGAAGGTGACCAGGTGATGACCGTGGAGGCCATGAAGATGAACACTGTGATCTACGCCCCCGCCAACGGCACCGTGACCTCCTTCGCTGTGAAGCCCGGTGACACCGTGACCGAGGGTCAGACCCTGGCTTACATTGGTTAATTGACCTTCTGCAGGCTCTGTACTCAGGTAGTGCAGAGGTAAATAACAACGCATTTATCAGATATGCAAGAACTTTTCGATTCCTTCGCGAGCTTCATCTCCGGCATGGGTATCTACCAGATGACCTGGCAGATGTACGTGATGTGGGGTGTTGTGGCAGTGATGCTGTATCTGGGTGTGGTGAAGCAGTTTGAACC
>JAZOTV010000071.1:0-11367 GCA_045657815.1 Akkermansia sp. | reverse complement strand
GAAGTCCAGAGATAAGATACTCATCTGTTCCCTCTGCAATGCTCTTGGGCCGTTCCTGCTGTCTTCAGTCATCGCGATTCCTTGCCTGCCTGCATTCATCTGCTGGCTGTTCATGCGGGGCGATGCGGATGCCGAGGTGGCTGATTATGCACGCCGCCGTCTGAACGTGGCGATTTCGTGGACAATATGGTTCTATGCCTCTCTGTATCTGTGCCTGATAATCATTGGATTTATCCCTCTGTTCATTCTTGGCATCTGGTGGATTATTGCCTGTGTGAAGGATCTCCTCCGCGCCAGTTCCGAGGACACGAGCTACCGTTTCGGTCTGACCATTCCGTTTATTCGCCCCCGCAAGTCCGGGGATGATGAACCTTGAATAATCCATTAAAGATGAAAACTTTTTTAGCCAGAATACGATGGATGCTGGGGCGCAGCTGGGGGGTGCCGGTGCTGGCCGCGCTGGGCTCCTGGCTGTGCCTGTTTGCCATCCATGGAGTTTGTAGCCTGATCAGCGGGGTAGGGGTGAGGATGCGCATGCTTTTGGGATGGATAAACAGCGCTATCTGGCTGGTACTGTGGCTGCTGCTGCTGGGACTGGTGGTGTGGCTTCTGGTGTTTACCGTCCGCCGCCTGATACAGCGGCAGTGGAAGGCTCTGCTTGCCTGGGTATGGTCTGCTCTGGCCGTTAAGCTCATGTCGATGGCCATAACAGTAGGCGTGTTTATCACCGCGTTTTCCTATCAGGATGATTTTACTTACGGTCTCAAGGTGCCGGAGGAATGTGCGCCGGGCGGGACTCATGGCATGGCTGTGCCGCGTGACATGCACTTCCAGCCGCCTTTGCATGAGGGAGATGACGCTGAGCTGCCGGCTGTGGTGCAGCAATATGCTGACCTGTGCAAGGTGGATACGTTCATGTGCGTGGGTGGTGACGAGGCGTTGCCCTCCACTGCTCCGAATCTGGAGAAGCTGGCGGCGGAGGCACCGGAGCTGTTGCATGAATATGGGCTTCGTGCATACTGCCACGAGGCGCTGACCCCGGGGTTCCACGCATGCAGGCATCTCGAAAGCCTGCTCCATCCGGATGCTGCGGCGTATCTTGGTAAACAATACCTGAGCGAGCACCGGATGTATTCGCTTGCCAATGGCTGGGGGTATTTGCTGGGCGATGGTCATAGCTGTTCGGATATTTTTGCCCGGAAGGGGATGCAGTTGCTGGATGAATCGCTGGCGCCGCTGGCCGCCAGGGCAGACCGGGAGACTCTGGATTCCCTGGTGCCTGCGCTGCCAGATAAGCCGTTCATCATGCTTGAGCAGGTCGGGCAGCCGGGTATGTACAGACTGGTGCTGGTGGCTCCGGCGGATTATCCCGCGGGTACTTTCTGCGTGAATGCCCGTGAATACACACAGAACAAGACGCTCAGCATCCGGAACAGGCAGATTCAGGTTCTGCGCACCAAGGATTATCGAAAGATCTGCCAGCTTTCGGAACCGGTTGACTTCACCGTGTACAGCGGCGAGTGGGGAGAGTACTATGCCTCTGTGTGGGAGCTGCATTTTACCCCGGACGATGGCAAACCCTCCCGCTGTGTGAACTCCCAGCTCTACCTCATGCAGGGCTGGAGCCGATAACCCTCAACATATATCATGCTAATAATGAAACATGCTCTGCTTGCTGGATTGATGGTGCCCTCTGTGCTGCTGAGCCCGGTTGCGGCAGCAGCGGAATGGCTGACCGATTTGCCTGCCGCCTGTCGGCAGGCAGCGCAGGAGAATAAGCTCGTGCTCATTGACTTCACCGGCTCCGACTGGTGCAGTGCCTGTGTGCGGCTGCGCCGCACGGTGCTGGATTCGCCGGCCTTCCGGGAGTTTGCATCCACCCGCTTTGTGCTGATGGAGGTGGATTTGCCGCGGAGGAAGAGTTTTGACCAGAAACTGCTGCGCCGGAATGAGGAGATTGCGAATCGTTATGGCGTGGGCGGATTCCCCACGCTGATGGTCATCAACCCGCAGGGGGAAGTGATGGGCGGCTTTCAGAATGGTGATGTGACGGTGGCTGAAGCCTGCAAGCTGCTGGAGGGTGCCTGTGAGGCTGCCTCTTTGTTCCGGAAGGCTGCTGCACAGACGGGTGAGGAGCGTGCCCGCACCTTGTTCCGCATTTACCAGAACTTCCCGGAGAGTAAGTCTTTTGCGGGGGCGCGTGAGAAGCTGATGCAGGATATCCTGGCGGCTGATTCGACTGACGCAACCGGAATCCGCGCGATTGTGGCGGCAAAGGAACAGGCTTCTCTTTTCCTCTCGCAGCGCGAGACCGTGCCGCACGCCAGCCCGGAGCTGGGGCGTATGCTGGAGCAGCAGCTGGCTGATGCCTTGCCGGAGAATCGCACGGAGGTGATGATGGCCCGCTGCCAGCATGCCATGGCCTCGGCTGGGTCCGTGGAGGAGCTGGAGTCTACCCGCTGCATGTTTGAGGAGCTGCTGCCGCTGCTTCCGAAACGCGAGGCCGCGGAGCTGCAGCATTTCCTGGACACCTATTTCCGCGACCCTGCCGCGCTTCTCCAGATGCTTCGCACCAGCCGTCCGCGATGATGGTGCGCCTCGTTACGCGTCTTCCTTCATCATTCCTGTTTCCAGGTAGAAGGGCAGCCATTCATCGAAGACTGCGGCAGGGGCAAAGAGGTTGCCTGCGTAGAACTGGGTGAAATCCTCGGTGCTGGTATAGGGGTAGACCTGTGCCTTGTCGCTGGTGCACCAGGCGATGCCGCTGAGCGGCATGTCGAGGTACTTCTGGCACAATTCCTGCGCCACGGGGTGCTCTGCAAAAGGTGAATCTGCCACGGCGCGCTGCACTAGCGCTGGCTCCATATTGTACTCCCCATCGGTCAGCTGGAAGAAGGCCATCCAGCCCTGTGGGGTGAGCACCAGCTCGATGGACTGGTCATCGTTATACCAGAAAGCGTAGTCCTCCTCCAGTGTCATTTCCGGGCTGTTATCGCCCAGCGCCTGGTGCAGTGCCTCCAGATTACGCCGGAAATCAGGCGCAAAGCTTCCTTTGTATTCGCTCGGCGCCGCGGGCAGGGCGGGTTTCTGGTTCTGGCGCGCATGGCGATAGCCGCGTATGGCAATGTATAATCCACCCAGAGCAAACAGGACACCAAGCTGAAAGATCAGCGAATCCCCCAGTGCCTCCCCGGCTTTCCAGGATTGGTAGGCGACGATGATGCCCAGCAGGGCGATGATGAGGTAGGGCTTCAGATTGGGCTGTTCCGGTGTGTTAGCAGACATGTGCCCGGAATCATAATAGATTCATCTCCGCATGACAAGTGTATTTGCAGCCAGTAATGTGACTAAAATAGCAAATAATTAAGGAAAAGTTAAATATCGCTTGACTAAACACCGATTTTCTGGTATTCAGACGCTATGCGAATCGTGATGATGGCAACGGGGGATATCGCAATTCCCTCCTTTCAGAAGCTGGCAGAGACCGGGGAGATGGTGGCGCTGATAACGCAACCGGACAGGCCGGTGGGCCGGCACATGGAGCTGACTCCGCCGCGCGTGAAGGTGGTGGCAGAGCAGCTGGGTATACCTGTGTTCCAGCCGGAACGTATGCGAGATGCCGCCGCTGTGGAGCAGCTGCGGGCCTACGCACCCGATATTGTGGTGGTTATGGCGTATGGTCAGATTCTTTCCCAGGAGGTTATTGATGTGGCAAGGATAGCCTGCATCAATGCTCATGCCTCTCTGTTGCCGCGCCACCGTGGGGCTGCGTGCATTCAGGCAGCTATCGAGGCCGGCGATGACGAGACGGGTATCACCATCATGCACGTGGTGAAGAAGCTCGATGCCGGCGATATCATCTGCAAGGCGACGGTACCGCTGCGAGGCACGGAGACCGCCGAAAGTCTGCATGATGATCTGGCACTGCTGGCACCGGGGGCACTGGTGCAGGCCATCACCCAGCTGGCCGATGGTACTGCTGAGCGGACGGAGCAGGACGAGAACCTGATGACCTACGCTCCCAAATTGCTTCGCGCGCATGGGCAGATAGATTGGGAACAGCCCGCCCTGCAGGTGGCCCGCAAGATTCGCGGTTACCATTCCTGGCCGGGCACTTTCACCGTGTATCCCTCCGTTCACAGCGGGCAGGATAAGACACTGAAGATTTTCCCGCCCGTAGATGTGTTCTCCAACATCCGCAAACCTTCCGATGCTGTGCCTGGCATGGTGCTGGAATCCGGGCCGGATGGCATGCTGGTCTCCTGCGGTGGCCGCCGTGGCGGTGCTATCCGCATCACCACCATGCAGCCCAGCGGCGCACGCAAGATGAATGCAGAAAGTTTCTTTGCCGGACACAAGATTATGCCCGGCACTATCCTTGGTATCCCTACAACCCCCACCGTCTAAGATTATGGCACCCCGACAGAGAGCAGAGAATAAGAAGATGCTTGGCCTGTATGTAGACAGCGAGCTGGTCGCCAAGTTCCAGCAGGCCTGTGCCTACTACGGCCAGACGATGACTTCCGCCGTCACCCTCTTTATTGAGGAGACGGTTCAGGAGTATGAGGAAATCCTGAAGGAAGAAGCGGAAAATAATAATTAATCTCTTGATATAGAATGCAGAAGGGCCCGATTTTTAAATCGGGCCCTTCTGGTGTATGGATACCAGGAAAAAGGCGGTTAATTATCTTCCGGTTCGGCGGCAAAGCGCTTGCGGGAGGTGACAAAGAGGAAGATGATACCCACAAGGATGGACATGCTGCCGTACAGAACAAAGGCGTGCACGCTGGCAGGGTCATCCACCAGAGTAGTGAGGAATACCACCAGAAGGTTGCCCAGCGTGCTGGTGAGCAGCCAGAAGCTGGATACAATACTCTTGAGATTCTTGCCGGCGGCTGTGTAGGCGTATTCCAGACCAGTTGTGCTCACCAGAATCTCTGAAAGAGTGAGCAGGAAGTAGGGAATACACTGCCAGAGGATGCTGAGCTGGGCTCCGGTGTCAATACGCTGCTGCAGGGCCGCCACCGCACCATAGGCAATGCCTGCCATCAGAATGCCAAGACCCATGCGCTTGAGCGGTGCACCCCAGCGCCCGATATAGGGGTATACAAAAAGGGTGACTAAAGGAACGAAAGTCATGATGAGCAATGGGTTAAAGCTCTGCATCTCTTCCGCGCCAAAGCTGAACTTAACACCTCCCCAGCTCAGGTCGATGCTCTGCATCATCTTGCCCTGGAGCACCCAGCTGGATGCCGTCTGGTCATAAAGGCTCCAGAAGGGAATAATCATGAGGAAAACAATGAGTACTCGTACCAGATTTCGAACGCCCCGCTGTTCCCCTTCGGTGAATCGCCTGTTCGTTTCATCCTTTGATTCGAATATCATGCTGCCGGCTACACCGAGGAATCCTTTCATACTGGTGGTTGCTGCCAGTTTCAGGCCTGCCAGAAGGAGTGCGGCAATGTAAAGCAGAAGTGACAGTACACCGATGAGCGCTGTTGCTGTTTCACCGGCTCCGCTCAGGGCGGCAATGCGGGTAGCACCGTCATGAGTCCAGCTGCCCAGCAGCACAACAATGGGAGCGATGACCACGAATGCAGCAATGCCGATGGCTGTGTTGGTGGCGCGTGCAACTGATTCACCACCAAAGCGTTCGCAAGCACGAGCCGGCCCCTGGAAGATGCGGGAACAGAGCGCTTGCAGGAATTCTGGCTGTGTGGGCGGCACGTGGCTGTATTTTTTGCGTCCGAGCCAGAAAATGAGCGTGGCGAGTGCCATGAAAATGCCGGGAATTCCAAAAGCCCAGCTGTAACCCCAATTCTGGCGCACCCAGGGAATCACCAGGAAGGAGAAGAATGAGCCCAGGTTGATAGACCAGTAGAATGCTGCGTAAAGTCGGGTCATGGTGGGCCCGTTTTTCTCGTTTTCCGGCACCTGGTCACCCACGAAGGCTGATACACAGGGTTTGATGCCTCCGGAACCTATGGCTATGATAGTCAAGCCGGTAAAGAGAATCCATTTTCTCGTTTCGACGTCTCCGGCAAAATCAGCCAGCGCCAGAATGCCGTTACCAAGGCAATAGAGCAGAGAAATAGAGATAATTGTACGGTAGCGGCCCAGGAAACGGTCCGCAAGCCAGGCTCCCAGCAGCGGAAGCAGATAGGTTCCGGCAATAAAAAGGTGTACAACCTCAGTTGCCTCATTTTTGGACATGAGAAGCATCCCCGTCATGTAGGCGACAAGGATGCTTCGCATTCCATAGAAGCTGAAGCGTTCGCAGGCCTCATTGCCTACGATGTATTTGGATTGTGCAGGCAGGGCCATAACGAATCGTTTGTTCTATGTTTACTGATTATTCAGTTTGATGTGTTCCGAAAGCTTGACGTTGTAGCGGTTATAGGCATCGTGCAGCCAATCGAGCAGCACCTCGCCGCGCAGACGAACGTTCATGGAGGGAATGTACATGAAGGATTTCATGGCGGTATACTGTGCGCTGGTTTCTACGGTGCGCCCTGTCACGCCTGTGATTCGTGCACCGTCATTCATCGATACCATCGGAGCAAGCTTGCCATTGGGGATGATGATAAGAGACTGAACCTCAAGGCCTGAAGGGAGATTTGTCTGGTTGAGCCCCAGACCAACCGGCCCAAAGTCCTCTACAACGGCGCCTGCCTCAGCGGCCTTGGCAAAGGCTGCGTCGATGCCGCTTTCTTCGCAGGCCTTGGTCATTTCCTCGTACAGCTTGTTGGAGGCATCCGTCAGGGCGTTGGCCACGCGCTCGCTCTGCAGATCGGCAGCAGCAGCAGCCTTGGCTTCCTCATAGGGTAGAACAGTGGGTTCCTCAATGGCTTCCACGCGAATGAATGCAATCTTACCATCGCGGGTGGGGAAGTAGCCGCGCACCTGGCGAATAGTGGGCAGCTCATCATCTGTTCCGGCAGCGCGGGCTGCTTCGAACTCTGCCACTGCGGGGGCTGTATCCACTTCATTGAAGGCGATGTCGGCCAGTGTGGTGGTAGTGCCGTTGTGCTCCACTTGCACCTGCAGCTCGGCAGGTGCTGCAGCATGGGTGCCCAGAGCCGTGGTTACGTGGCTTCTGTTTTCGCTGTTGAGGTAGGTAAAGGGCTCATTCTCAGGGTTTTCTGCGGCGGCAGCCAGCTTCTCATCGAAGCCCTTTCCATTGGCCTGGGAGAGGTCTTGCATCAGCACATCTGCCGTGGTCATGAGGGCCTCCAGGCTGGAGCCTTCTGCGGGGCTGAGGGTGTAGACAGATACGATGCGGCGTTCAGCGCTCTTGTAATTGTCCTTATGCTGTTCCCAGAAAGCCTTGATTTCCTCCTCGGTGGCGGCGGCGGGGGCAGGCAGCTTATCCTTGGCCAGCCAGGCTGTTTTGCCGCGAAGCTGCTGGTACTGAACGTCTACCAGCTCGCTGGCGTTCTGGTTCTGCATCTGAAGACCGCTGGTCATCATGTCGCCAATGGCCTCCCAGACCATCATGTCGGCAATGACGCTGCGGAACGCCTTTTCCTGCTGATTATTGGCGGCACCGTTGCGGAAGCCGGTCATGCGCTGGTACAGCTCCTGGTCAAAGCTGCCATCTGCTTTCTTGAAAACAGGCATGGCCTGCAGGTAAGTGTCAATCTGGTCCTTAGCGGGGTAGATACCCATCTCCCGGGCCTGCTCCTGAATGACCGCACGGTTCACGGCGATGTTCACGGCGCTGTCATCTGCGAAACCATAGCTCCAGCTCTGGAACACGCTGCCCAGGAACTGCACAAAGCGGTCATACTCGGGATGCTCGGTTGCCCAGGCCTGCAGCGCGGCCATTTCTGTTTCATCCAGTTCTTCGTTTTCGTTCTTGTCGAACATGTCGCGCAGCTTGGAGTTAGTGGAGTTGTGCAGTGTCTGCACATAGCTCTGACCATTCTCGCCCAGGGCGGCTGTTTCCGGGTAGGAATACCCGGTGCCGTTCACCTGAATGTAGTAGTCCTTCACAAACATGCTGCCACGGTCACCATAGTCCATCATTAACAGACCGAGACCAACGCCGGCCACCACGATGAGGACGAGGAGTGAGTTTTTGCGGATGAATTCGAGTGCGCTCATGATGAAAACGTGCTAATGCGGTTATTCTACGCTTTTCCCGCCCCGTTGCAAGCACGAAAACCCACCGCCTGTGTCATTCATGCATGCCCCCAGGGTGAATTGTCGATTATAAGGATCACCAATGCCGGGGCAGGGGCCGGATTTACTTCTCCTGCGCGCGGATGTACTCAATTTCTTTCTTCAGCACGCTGCCCACGCGGTGCTTGGCCAGGTAGACCTGGGTCATGCTCACCCCGAGGAGTCTGCGCACATCTGTGGCGTTCATCCCCTGGAGCACGTTGCACTCAAAAATCTGGAACTGGCGGGGGGATACGCGCATCTTTACACGTTCCAGCGCAGCCTTCATTACATTCTGCTGCCATTCGCGCTCCCAGATTTCCGTGAAATTGTTTCCGGAAGTATCGGGCACATTTTCCACCGGTTCCCGGGTGGGCTGTTCGGGGGCTTCGCTGGTGCTGGTCGGCGCGGGCACCTTGCCTCGCTGGCGGAACTGATCATTGATGCGCCAGCGGGTTACATTCCACAGCCACATTTTGAAGGAGCCTCGTTCCGGGTCATAAGCGTTTCGCAGACTTTGCTTGGCTATGGTGAGCACCGTTTCCTGCACCACATCCCAGGCTTCGTCCTCTCGCAGCCCGGCTTTGAGCGCAACAGAATAAATCAGGCGCCAGTAGGTGCGGTAGAATTCGTCCCAGCTGCGCTGGTCCTTCCAGTCTCCCAGGCGCATGATGAGGCTACGCCGCGTGCGGGCAGCGAGCTTTTCAAGCTCGTTGTCATCAGGCGTGGGGATGGTGGATTCTTGCTGCACTCGCCTGCCATACTATCAGAATTGCACAAGAAGGCAAGCAGGAAGTTTCTGCTGGTTTTGAATTTCCTGCTGTCTGCCGCCTGCGTCCTGCCGTTTCGCTATCAACCGCGCAGCTCATTGCCACCGTTCTGGAATGCCTCTTTTCCTGAGATATGGGTATGATAGATTGATGAGCGCGGCAGTATGGCAGGTAAATCCTTCGCTGCCTCAGAAATCGCGGGCAACTGTTTGAATGGCGTTCCTTAACTGGGCTGAACCATAGCATTTCTCCCGCAGCAGCCGGGCGCAGGCCAGGCGGAAATGGTTCATGGAGCTGTCCAGCCTGGCCAGGTGGCGGTCAAGGGCTCCGGACGGCATTTCGGGCATGTCTTCTGCTGCATCTCGCCGGACCAGGTATTCCTGGTGGAGTTGCAGCAGCTCCGGGGCGGCGGTTTCTGCCTCCTGCCTGCTGCTTACCTGGTTGAGCCTGTTGGTCATGCTGTCCAGGGAGTTCAGCATGGCCTGCGCCGGGCTGTGCTGCAGTTCGGCAATGCGGGGTCTGGGGCTGCGTGCCTGCGTGGGCAGTCCTGCCAGCAGAGCTGCGCTGCAAAGAAGAAGCAGTGCGGGGCGCATGGGCTTATTCCTGAATGCTGGGAATGCTGTTCATTAACGGGCCCATGGCATCCAGCAGGGCCTGGGAGCCATAGGCGTTGTTCATGGCAATGTTGATAAAGCTGTTCATAAATCTGCTGACCAGCTGCCGGGCCTCTGCCATGTTGATGCTGCTGTGCACCAGTTGCTCTACCTCCTGCCCGGGGCGGGGCAGGGCCTCTGCCTTGCGCTGCAGCTCCAGCATGCGGGCGGTGATGCCGCTGAGCTGCGGTGCGACTGCATCGGCGCTGGCTTTATCTTTTACTGTTTCCAGTACGGTGGTCAGCTCAGTGATGACTCCTATCACATCCTTCGCCAGACTGGTGTATTCTGCTGCTGCGGGGGCGCTGGCCTGCTTCCCGAGGCTTATGTCGGCTTTCGTTAACGGGGCGATGGCAAGAAATACAATCAGAATCAGTTTTTTCATCTCTTATCTGGGGAAATTTACGGCTTCATGTTACTCCTCTCTTCCTTTATTTGTCAATAATCTTCTGTGTCGACATTAAAAGCCTACAAAAAAGGTAGAGAAAAGGCTTGATTTGTAATTTTTCCTGTGCTAAAGTACGCGCAAGGAAATAGAATAGAAAGAAAAAACGAATATGAAGACAACAATTCGCAAGGTGAGTGCGCGGGAGATACTGGATTCCCGCGGGAACCCGACGGTAGAGGCAGTGGTGGAGCTGGAAGGCGGCTCGTACGGGCATGCCTCGGTGCCGAGTGGAGCATCTACCGGTGAACACGAGGCCTGCGAGCTTCGGGACGGAGATTCGCAGCGCTACCGGGGCAAGGGGGTACTGAAGGCCGTGGAGTATGCCAATACAGAGCTGGCCGCAGCGCTGGCGGGCATGGATGCCACGCAGCAGATAGCGGTGGATACCCGCATGCGCGAGGTGGACGGCACCCCGAATAAGAGCCGGGTGGGAGCAAATGCAGTGCTTGCGGTATCTCTGGCCACCGCCCGGGCAGCCGCCTGGGCAACCGGGCAGCCGCTGTACCGCTATCTGGGCGGCCCGAATGCGCATATTCTGCCGGTGCCCATGATGAATGTGCTGAATGCCGGCGCCCATTCCGATGCGCCCATAGATTTTCAGGAGTTCATGATTATTCCCCGTGGCCTGCCCACCTTCCGGGAGGCTTTGCGCTGCGGCGCAGAGGTGTTCCACTCTCTTGCCGCAGTGCTGCGCAAGAAGGGGCTGAGCACCGCTGTGGGTGATGAAGGTGGCTATGCCCCGAATCTGCACAGCGCCGATGAAGCTCTGGATACCATAGTGGAGGCCATTGTCAACGCCGGGTATGAACCGGGGAAAGAGGTTGCCCTGGCGCTGGATGTGGCAAGCTCCGAATTCTACGATGCGGAGACCGGTCTTTACGTATTCAGGAAGAGCACGGGCGACAAGCTCAGCTCTGCTCAGCTTACTTCCTATTACGAGGAGCTTATCAAGCGCTATCCCATCATCTCCATAGAGGATGGCTGCGCAGAGAATGACTGGAGCGGCTGGAAACACATGACCGATACCCTCGGCAAGCGCTGCCAGCTGGTGGGCGATGACCTGTTCGTGACCAATGTGGATTTCCTTCGCCAGGGTATTGACCGCGGCGTGGCAAACTCCATCCTGGTGAAGCTGAACCAGATTGGCTCCCTGAGTGAAACCTTTGAGGCGGTGCGTCTGGCGGTCTCGCATGGGTATACGGCCGTAATTTCCCACCGCAGCGGTGAGACAGAGGATTCCTTCATTGCGGATCTGGCTGTGGCCACCAATGCCGGGCAGATTAAGACCGGCTCCCTCTCCCGCGCAGACCGCCTGGCCAAGTACAACCAGCTG
>JAZOTV010000070.1:0-19282 GCA_045657815.1 Akkermansia sp. | reverse complement strand
ACCAATGATCTGCTTTCTGACTCCGGCTACACCGAAGCAAACTTCGCCAACAAGATGGATAATCTGCTGGGTGGTACAGTCACGTACGATGCAGAATCCAAAGAATACAGTTGGGATGGCACGATTGGCGGCAACATGTACACCGCAGTCAGCGACATGCTTCACGAGGAAACTGACAAGTTGTACCTGATGACGGTTCCCTGCTGGACAGATCATGGAAACAATAACGGCGAAACAAGTCACCATGCGGTAGCAGAATACAACAAGTTGCTGGGTCAGTGGGTAGATTCCTACAACGCAACGTACGGAGACCAGGTTGTCCTTGTCGATGTTAATAAGGGGCTTCTTGATATGACCGCAAATGTTTCGTTCAAGGGGCACCGGGACTTTTTCAATAATCCGGGCTCAGATGGTCTGCACCCCAATGAGCAGGGCTCGCTCATCATCGCCGGGAATCTGGCCAAAGCCATGGGGATTGGCGGTCGCACGGCCGGGCTGGAACGCTCTGACATAGATAGCGCACCCTCTGTCTGGCACAGCGCCACCGTGGGTACCGATGGCACCATTGCTGCCGGCAGCTCGCTTTCTGTTGCAAATAACATCTTTACCCAGGATGGCGGCTACAGCGTAGATTTCTCTGCATCATTCGGCAATGGCGCAACAGATGGTTGGCTAACCGCTTCTGCCGCCAGTATGAACATTACGGTGGGCGATGGCATGAACAGCGGCACCCTCAGTCTGAGTGAGGGCTACATCATGTGGGGTGGCAAGGTCCTGTACTGCCAGAATACCTCCGACATCGGAGACAACCTGCGCATTGTATGGCACAACGGCAATACAGAAGACAATGTACTCTCCGGTTACTATGTGTGGCTGGGGGATATGCTCATCGGTCAGGGTTTAAGCGCCAGCGAAACAGCCTCTGCGCTCAATGGTATTACTATTTCTGCAAGCGGTGCTGCAGGCAGCGTGACAGAGCTTGCTTGGGCTAACACAGCCTATGCCCCCACTACCACGCTGATTACTAGTGCAGAGAATGCTTATCGCGTTACTCAGGCTGCTGGCAACACAAAGTTGGTGATCACCAGCGGCGTGAGCTATGAAGGCGCAAGCACCACAAATGCGACTAACGGGGCAGTGCTGGTGACTGCTAACACTGCTAAAGGTACCTATACACAAATTCTGAGCTCGGAAAATGCTTCCACCACCCAGAAAACCGCCTGGGTCGGCATGGTGAACACCGCCTTCAGTGATGACCTCAATGTACAATACACCGGCAACATCTCAGCCACCATCTTCGGTGCCATGAACAACGGAAATGGTGCCGGTGCTGGTAAACTCGTGCTGGATATTGCCGCAGGTTCCAAAATCGGCACATCTGGTACGTATGATAATGTCAAAGCCGCCATTGCAGGGTCCTACGGCGGAGGTAAGGCCGATGCTTTCAATGTCTACATCAATGGTGGTCAGCTGGAGAACAATGTCGTGGGTGGTTCCATCAGCGGTGCCGGCAGTATAGACTCTGTACTCATTGCGCTCAACTCCGGCAGAATTGATGGCAATATCTATGGTGGCTCCTGCGATGTCATAACGAGTGGCAATCCTACAGATAAAGTAAAGGCTGTCGCAAATTCAGTCGTGGGCAAGGCGCAAATCATCGTCAACGGCGGTGAAGTGACCGGCAATATTGTGGCCGGTGGTAGTGCCGGTACCATTGGCAATGTAGATGTGCTCATTACCGACGGCACCATCGGCGGAAATATTACTAAGGGTGCAGCTAAACGCCAGCAAGGCGCCACCACCAATGTGACAGTAGTGGGCAACAAGGCCTCCATCGGCGGTAATATCGAGGCTGATACCGTCACCTTGCAGGATGTAGCCGCCTCTGAATCCGCCACCGGTTTTGATAAGTACAACAACATCATTACCGCCGATAAGTTGGTGCTGAACAATGTGCAGACCTACCTCGGGGCATCCGTCAAGGTAACCAAAATCGAGGTCAACGGCTCCAACACCAGTCTCATCATGAGCGACTTCGCCACGCTGGAAAGCCTGACCCTCGGTTCCGGAGTCTCCTTTGGTGCATTCAAGACCGCCGAAAGCCGCAGCGCTGCAACCAGCAACGAGACCACCCTTTCCCTCAGCAACCTGACTGTAGGCAAGGGCGCCATACTCAATGCCAACATTGTGCTGGGTAAGGACTCCATCCTGAGCATGGAAGGGTGTCTGACCATGGGCAGCTCCGTCGATCTTGCCTCGGGTATGACCATTGACCTCTCGACAGATTTGCTCACTCGCCTGTACCAGGGCGAGGCCATCGACCTCTTTGCCAGCGTGGATTCGCTCACCCTCGATGGACTCAACATCGACCATGACACCATCACTGAAGTGTCCTTCAATGTGGATGATATGGTGCAAACCTTCGACATGGCTTACAGTAATGCGGGCACCGTGAGCATCACCCTTGTTCCCGAGCCGGCTACAGCTACGCTGAGCCTGCTGGCGCTGGCTGGCTTGGCTGCCCGTCGTCGCCGTAAGTAAAAAGAATACTAAACCTGTTTCAAAAAGCCGTTGCACACATGTGCAACGGCTTTTGTGGTATCTGCATTGCGAAACATGTGTGCGGCATAGGGGATAAGCCTTGTTTTTCTTTGACATCCCCCGCGCGGTGGTGTAGTATAGGGAAAGTAGCATTATATTTATGAAAACACTCATCATTGCCCGCCACGGCAACACCTTTGCTAAAGGCGAAACACCCACCCGAGTAGGCTGCCACACTGACCTGGAACTCGTTGAAGAGGAGCGCGGTCGCGGTGTTGGCCTGTATCTGAAGAAACTGGGGCTTGTGCCCACCCGCATTCTGGCAGCCCCGCTGAAGCGCACCATGGGCACGGCTGCCCTGGCAGCAGAGGCCGCCGGTTGCACCTGCCCTGTGGAACCCGATCACCGCTTCATTGAGGTGGACTACGGCCCCGATGAAAACAAGACGGAGGAACAGGTGAAAGCCCGCCTGGGTGCAGAGGCCGCCAAGGCCGAAGGCATAGACCCCGCCACTCTTTCTGCCGAGGAGCTGGACGCCAGGGGCGAAGCCATCATTGACAAATGGAATGCTGATGCCACGGTGCCCGATGGCTGGAAGGTGGATGTGCAGCAGATTCACGACAACTGGATGAGCCTGGCTTCTGAAGTGAAGGACGGGGAAATCATGCTTTGTGTTTCTTCCAACGGCACGATTCGCTTTGCGCCGGTTATCACGGGTGATTACGCCGGGTTCTGCGCCGAGCACGATATCAAGGTAGCCACGGGCGGGGTTTGCATTTTCACCAGCGAGGACGGCACCACCTGGACCTGCACCGAATGGGGCACCAAAGCCTTCAAGAAAATCTGACCCACTTTTCCACAGCAGCAGACCATGATTCAGAAGCTGAAACCGGCCTGGGTGGACGAGTTCAAAAAGTTTGCTCTTAAAGGCAACGTGGTGGACATGGCCGTGGGTGTCATCATCGGCGGTGCTTTCGGCAAGATTGTCACCTCCCTGGTGAAGGATATCATCATGCCCGCGATTTCCATGCTCACAGGAGATACCCGGAACCTGGCAGAGCTCAGCTATGCGCTCAGCACAGAGGAAGGTGCACCGGTCATCAAATACGGCGTTTTCTGCCAGACGGTGCTGGATTTTCTCATCATTGCGCTTACCATTTTCTGGGCTGTGCGTCTGGTGTGCAAGCTGCGAGTGCGGAAAGAATCCCCTGCACCGGCAGCCCCAGCCCCCGCGCCCACGCCGGAGGATATTCTGCTGCTGCGAGAAATCCGCGATGCTCTGAAGAACAAGTGAACAAGAAGGAGCTCATTTCCCGGGTTCAACGCTACATGGGACCGGGAGCAACCCGAGCCACCGCCTCTGCAGCAGTAGAGGCGGTGCTCGCCTCTATCCGCCAGGCAACAGGCAGCGGGGAAAAACTGCACCTGGCCCATTTCGGCACCTTTGAATGCGTGCATCGTGCAGCTCGCCAGGGCTATGACATCAACACCGGGAGCATGCGGGAGCTCCCGGCAAGGCGGGAGCTTACCTTCAAGCCCGCCAAGGGGCTGCTGCGCAAAACCTGAGCTGCGCCCCGTATCCCCCTGAAATCAGGAGCGCGCAAGGTATTCTGCCACAGGCGGCGGAAGCCATCCGGCGGGGATAGCGCGGTGCTCGCGCAGCGCCTCGCGTATGGCGGAGGATGATGCCGGATGCAGGCCGGAGCAAATGAAAGTGCTGCGCACGCCTTCGCGGGGGACAGGAGGAGACTCTCGGTGGTAGACAATGAAATGCAGCATGCTGCAGAGGTAATCATACCGAGCCCAGCGGTGCAGCTGTTCCCACTGGTCTGTACCCATGAGCCAGTAGAGCTCCACCCCAGGGTGCTGCTCCAGCCAGATTTCAGCCACGCGCCAGCTCCAGCTGGGCGGCGGCAGCTCCAGGTCCAGCGGACTCACACGAGCCCAGGGCAGGTTCTGCGTGGCCAGGCGAAGCATATCCACCCGCTGGGCATCCGAAAAGAAGCTTCGATTCTCCACCTTGAACGGAGAACAGGCGGCCGGGAGAAAGACCACCTCATCCAACCCGCATTCGTGCTGCGCCGCCGCGGCAATAGCCAGGTGCCCGCTGTGCACCGGGTCAAAGGAACCGCCGAACAGACACACCTTCATTTACAGGCCACTGGTGTTTTTGTACGGCAGGAAACCGCCAATGGGAAGCTTCACAAATTTCTTCTCCACGGGGAGGCGGCGGTAGTGCTTGATGAATTCCGTGAGGTTGCCGTAGTTGGCAGCGTTCTTGGGAATTCCCTGGTGCCCGCAGTTCACCAGCACGTTGAAGTGCAGCTCTGCGTGCAGGTGCGCGGTGAACATGCCGTTGTTGGTGCCGATGGTGCCCACCTGTGCACCGCGCCCCACCAGCTGCCCCAGCTTCACATCGATGCGGTCCAGATGCGAATACAGCGACTGGCAGCACAGCACCTTGCCGCTCTTGGGCTCGCGGAAAGCGTGGCGCACAATCACCACTTTGCCCCAGCGGCCGCGGGCATCTGCAGCATAAGTCACCAGCCCCATGCCGATGGAATATACCGGGTCGCCCAGGTCGGAATTGCCGCCACCGTCGCCATTCCAGTCCTCGCCCAGATGGCGGGGAGTAGCCAGGCGCAGGCCGCGGGACTTGTAATAACCCTTGCCATCCGGCTTACCGACGGGGAAATCAAAACCATCTGCCAGCGGAACAAATGCCCACTTGCCATCCGGCGTCTTCTTAGCCATGACAACAGCGTCTGCATGCGAACCCATGCCCACCACCATAAGGGAAGTCAGCAGAAACAGATAACGGAGCAAGCGCAACATGACGGCATGCTACCACATGCCGCCAGCACTGGCAAGCTCCAAAATTGGCATATTGGCATTTCCGGCTTGTGTGCATGTGCTGATGTGGTACAATAGCGGGCATGAAGGTTCACCACATGCCCTTAGTTGCGCTGATTGCCTGCGGATTTCTGATTTCCGGGTGCCGACCGCCGGAACAGGGACACGCCACCCCGCAGGCTGCTGAGGAGCTGGCGCAGATTACGGCCATGCTTCCGGAGGTGGGGGTGGATGAAGTGCTGGAGCTGCCGGATGCCGAGGATATCTTCACCATGGTGGCTGATTTCAGCATTACGCCGGATACCCACAAGGCCGCAGCCAACAGCGGCATCACTATGCTGCACCTGGCCTGTCTGTTCAAGAAACCGGAGCTTGCCCGCTGCCTGCTGCTGGATCATGCAGACCCGAATGCCCGCACCGCTGCCGGTGATACACCGCTGAGCCTGGCCGTGGCCATGCGCGGCATAGAGGATGACAGCGTGACGGACGAAACCATCATTACCCTGGTGGATATCCTGATTGCAGGCGGTGCAGATCTCACCATGAATGCACCGGGGGATATCTCCCTGCTGAGTTACGCCGGGCTCAGCAGCTACAGCGAAAAAATCTTTCTGCACCTGCTCGACAAGGGCTGCAAGCCGGATGAAACCACCTGCCAGGCTCCGGCCATGATGGGGTGGAACACCGCGCTGCGCCGCCTGCTGGACACCGGCAGCGCCCAGGCCACCCCCGATGCCATGGATGCGCTGCTTCTCATGGCCGCAGCCAATCTGCACAAGGACACCGCAGCCCTGCTCCTGGATGCCGGTGCAGATGCAAACGCACGCCACCTTGGCGGCACCACCCCGCTGGTGGAGGCCGCCGGCCACCTGCTTTCCCCGGCAGAGGAGGATGAGAGTGCGCACAAGGCGGCAGTCATCGAGATGTGCGCCCTGCTCATTAAACGCGGAGGAGACCCGCACCTGGCAGAAATACGCCAGGATGGTTCCCCGGCTTTCACTGCGGCAGATATTCTTACACGCGATACCGCCACCATGGAAGCTCTGAAGGCCCGGGGTATTGATCTGCAGCCGCGGGAAATCACCTATACCAGCGGTATTGCACTATTGGAGGCAGTGGGCAAGGCCACGGTGCTGGAAAAGGAGCCCCCCGCCGAGGCGTTTGACGCCATCGCCACGATTCTGCAGCCCACGGAGGAGATGCGGAACCACCCGAGCTACCACGATGTGCTGCCCATGGCCGTGGAACTGCTGCACGGCATTGATGCCGCCCGCACCTCCCAGCTGGTGGCAGCCATGCCGCTGTGGACCGGGGCCGAGGCCTGGGCAAAAGGACACGGCGATTGTCTGCTCCCCGCCATCACCAAGTGCGAGAACATTGTGCTCCCCCGGCAGATTATCTGCGCCACGGCAGAACAACTGCTCGGCGCCGGCAAGGCAGACAATGCGGCTTATGTCATTGAACTTCTTTCCCGCTGCCCGGATGCCCAGGCAGAAATTGACCGCTACTGCCAGCACGAAGCGGCTCCGCTGAAGGCAGGCGCGCTGGGCGCAAAGCTGCGCCAGGCCGGACTGCCCACCCCACGCGACGGCGATGTGCAGCTCTGGCTGGAAAACAACGAGCGCACCCCGGACACCCCGGAACTGCAGAAAGCCGTGCTGCTCACCTCGCTTTCCCGCTTGTGGTATGGCGATATGCTGGCAGAAGAACAGGACCAGATGCTCCGCGCCATGGAGGAAACCGGTGCCAGGCTCGCAGCCAGCCGTTACCGCGCTATTGTGCAGGCCATGGATAAACCAGAGGAGCTGGATAAACTGACCGAGGACAGCGACACATGGAAATTCGAGCTTGAAATTGCCACTGCTCAGTATATTCTGAGCCACGCGGCGGCATTTAAGTCCCCTGCTCCGTAATTTCCAGATTGACAGACGAGGCGCTTTCCATTAAATTCAATACTAAGCATGGGGTTCTGCCGCACAGCACTGATTACCGTCATCACCGCGTCACTCGCCGCCGGGCAGGAGGCTGCGCCCGCCCTGCCGCCGCAGGAGGGGGTGCACCTGCCGCTGCTGCTGGATACCCTGATGCTGCCGGAGGAAGATGAACAGGGCGATACCCTGCTCATCGCGCTGGCCCGGGTTGCATACAACCTGCCATCTGCCGCCCGGGTGCAGCTGCTGGAGCCACTGCTCACCGAAATGCTGCGCGATGGTCATAACCCGCTGCATGAGAACCGGGCCGGCTGCAACGCCATATTCTACCTGGCAGGTATACCGGATTTCTACAACAGGCTGGTGGCCGCAGAACTGCTGCCCCGAGAGCTGGCACTGCGCATTCCGCATGAGGAAGGCGCCCTGCTGCGCTACATGCGCCTGCGCAACAACCAGGCGCTGCAGGCCCGCTCCGTCGGCAGCCATGACTACCTGGTGCGCCGCTATTGCACCCCGGCCTTTGAGCGAACCCAGCGGCTGATTCAGAATTATCTGGGAGCTTCATCGCTGGCAGACATTCCGCCCGGGGCACTCGGGGACAGCCTGGCCTTTCTGCACCTGGCCAGCCCCGCTGCGGCAGAAGGTTTTATCAATTCACTTCCGCTCTGGGAACACGGTGAGCATTTTCTGGAAGAAATTCCCGCCCACCTGCTCAACACCCTGCACAGCATGGGGTGGAATGTTGAACCGGCGTTGCTGCGCAAAGCGCTGCACAAGCTGGGCACCATGCTCCCCGTCAGCAAGGAGGACATGATTGAATGCGACGCCTCGGCCCCTATGTCGCGCATTCTGGAGATGCTGACCAGGCGCGAAGGCACCGGAGCCATGCCGGAGCTGCAGCAATACGCCGCTGCATTTGACCCGGACATTGTGCACACAGCCCTGGTGCTGCAGATGAAGTTGAGAGGTCTGCCCACCCCCTGGGAAACAGCCTACCTCCGGCTCAACCAGCCGGAACTCATGGAAATCCGGGAGGCGCTGCTGGCCGATACGGCCATTCGCCGTGGGCATATTGATAAATTGAGCGCGCGCCAGCTGGCAGATGCCGCCGCCGTGCTGCGCCGGCACAACATGCCGCTGCATGCAGAAATGATGGAGGGCATTGTGGAGGGGGATTCCATCATCCTGCGTCCGGAGCTCCGGCCCGCTTTCCGCACACGCTATGAAGAGCTGCGGGAGGATTCTCCGCACGTGGTGCTGCTCCGCATCCTCATGGAGCACAAGGAGTGGTTCACCGGCGAGGAGGCCACACAATGAAACGCAGGCCCTCTTTCCTCTGGCTGGCCATACTCAGCCCGACCAAGCTGCATCTGCTGGCAGTGCTGGTGGCGCTGCTTGCCTGTGTGCCGATTCTTTTCCCGGAAATAACCCCGCCGGGCATGCAGGAGCAGGTGCTGTTCTACGCCGGGCACACCCTGCTGACGGCGATGGTGGTCTCTCTGATACTGATGCTTGCTTCCAGCGTCACGCACATGCTGCGCCTCAGCAACACGCGGGCATTCAGCCAGTTTTCCAAATGGATGGCATGCTGGGGATTTGGCGTGGCCTTGTTCATGGCGCTGGCCATATCGGCAGATGTGCAGCCCCCGCCATCAGAGGATGCCGGTAACCTCATTCAGGGGACAGACCACCTGCACGCCCCGAAAGAGCAGCTGAATGGTCCGGCATCACTGGTCATCCCCATTGAAACAAAGGACCAGCAGGCAGACAAAGTGGCCGCCACGCCGAACCTGACCGCGCTGGAACACGAGCACGAGGAGCTGCTCAAGAGCTACATAGACCAATCCCCCCGGTGGTCCGGCCAGGATGGGGATGACACCTTCTACTCCAAACCCGGGCACCTGGTCATGGTACCCCCCACTACCTCCGGCGCCCCGGGGCTGGTGCATGTCTGCTTCCGCACCCTGGTGGAGGGTGACCCTCTGCCGCAGGGGTATGCCGTGGTGCACCCGGGGGGCGATTTTCCCAAGGCAGAGGAAGAAGGAAAACTGATTCCGGATATTGCCGTGGACCTGGGGCGCAAGCATTTTCTCCTGCTTGCCTGGCGCGGCAGCGAACACCGCGAAACAGCTTACAAGGCCATCAATGCCGCCATTGCCGCCACAGATTCACGCATGCAACCGCTGCGGGACACCCCCACCCGGGAGACCATGGAGCGCCTGCTGAACGGGCGACAATCCTACCCCGGCACCACACCGGAACTACGCCTTAGCGAGCCGATTGCCCAGGAAGGAGCCTACCAGGCGGAGCTATATGCAAACCCCGGCGAGCCCGGCACGATTCTGGTTTACATCAAAGAACTTTCCAGCGGCCAGACCCTCCGCCTGCTTAACTGTCCGGCTCGCTATTCCAACAACCGGGAGGAACTTTTCCGGCATGATATTCCTGGCTCCATGCCGGAATGGATTCGCAGCAAGACCGAGGGAGACATCTCCAACATCTTCCCGGCCAATACCCCCTTGTTTGCCATTCGCCGCGGGCCCCAGCACCAGTATTTCGGTGTAGCCTTCGAGGTATGGTTCAAACCCTCCGATGTGCGCGAACAGCGCCGCATGCTGCTGCGCCGCTGCTACAAGGTGCAGCCTTACGATCCGCCGGCCACGGAAAACACGCATGGTTGACACCCCGGAAGCTTGACAAAACGCGGATTTGGTAGCATACTTCCCGCGCTATGTTACATCTACACGATACACAGACGGGGGCTGTAAAGCCTGTGCAGGCAGAAGACGGCAAGCAGCTGCGCTTCTACTGTTGCGGCCCCACTGTGTATGCGGCTGCACATATCGGCAATTTCCGCACCTTTGTGGTGCAGGATGTATTCCGCCGCGTGGTGGAACTGGGCGGACTGCGCACCAAGCATGTGCGCAACCTGACAGATGTGGATGACAAGACCATCCGCAACTCCCAGGCTCAGGGCATGCCTCTGGGTGAATACACCGCCAAATGGACCGCCAAATTCCACGCAGACTGCAAGGCGCTCAACTGCCTTTCGCCGCATGTGGAGCCCAGCGCCGTGGGCCATATCAAGGAGCAGCTCGATATCGTGCAGAAACTCATGGATGGAGGCCACGCCTACCAGAGCGATGACGGTTCCGTCTACTTCCGCATTTCCTCCTATGCCGAGTACGGCAAGCTGGCTCACCTGGACCGCCAGGAGCTTGACCTGGGCAAAACCGCCAATTCCCGCGCAGATACGGACGAGTACGAGAAAGACAGCGTGGCAGACTTCGTGCTGTGGAAAGCCCGCCGCCCTGAGGACGGCCCGAATTTCTGGCCCTCCCCGTGGGGCGAGGGGCGCCCCGGCTGGCACCTGGAGTGCTCTGCCATGAGCCACAAGTACCTGGGCGATACCTTCGACCTGCATTCCGGCGGCGTGGATCTGGTATTCCCGCACCATGAGAATGAAATTGCGCAGAGCCGCTGCGCCTGCGGCGGCCACTTTGCCCGCCACTGGTTCCACGTGACCCACCTGCTGGTAGATGGCGCCAAGATGAGCAAGAGCCTGGGCAACATGTACACCCTGGATCAGCTGCAGGAAATGGGCTACACCCCCGCCGCTCTGCGCTATGTGCTGGCCGGTGCCTACTACCGCCGCCCGCTCAACTTCACCCTCACCGGCATGAAGGATGCCACCAGCGCCCTCAACAAGCTGGGCCGTTTTGACAAGGAACTGGCCAAGGCCAGCGCTGCCAAGGAACCCACCTACCGCGACTTCGTCAAGAAGGCCCCTGCTCTGGGTGCTTTCCAGCCCGCCTGGGACAGCCTGGAGGATGACCTGAACGGCCCGGAGGCACTGGGCCACGTGTTCAGCGCCATCAAGAGCATCAAACCGGCTGAACTGGATGCCGCAGAGGCAGAAAAGGTATGGAAGAGCTTCCGTTTCATCATGGAAGCACTCGGGCTCCAGCTGCCGGATCCTGATGCCGACATCGAGGTGCCGGAGGATATCAAGGCCATTGCAGATGAACGCTGGGCTGCCCGCCTGGCTAAGGACTGGGCCGCTGCAGATGCCCTGCGCGCCAGGCTGGCCGAGCTTGGCTGGGCCATGAAGGACGGCAAGGATGGCTACAAACTCACCAAAGCATAAGATAACTATGGATAACAAAGACCTTTCCCTGCTCGGCAAGCATACTGAATTCTTCCGCAGCCCGGAGGACGCCAAGCTTGAGGCGTTCCCGAACCGCAGCCCGCAGCGCCGCTATGTGGTCACGCTGGACACGCACGAATTCTCCTCGCTCTGCCCCGTAACCGGGCAGCCGGACAGCTGCCACCTCACCATCACCTACTGCCCGGCAGAAAAGGTGGTGGAGACCAAGAGCCTGAAATACTACCTCGTGTCCTTCCGCAACTATGCCGCCTTCAATGAGCAGGTGGTGAACCGTATTCTGGATGACCTGGTGGCGGCTGTGGAACCGGCATGGATGAAGGTGACCGGCCAATTCGGTGCCCGCGGCGGCATCCAGCTCACCTGTGAGGCCGAACACAATCCTGAGAACCGTCCTGCATGAAGGTAGCTGTGCTTCTTTCCGGCGGTCTGGATTCTACAACCGCCCTGCACTGGGCGCTGCGCCACCACGAGGTGGTCTGCGCCCTTTCCTTCGACTACGGCAGCAACCACGCCGCGCGCGAGCTGGCCTGTGCCCGCTGGCAGGCAGAGCAAGCCGGCATTCCCTACCACGAAATCGACCTCCGTCCCATCTCGGCGCATCTGGAAAGCGCCTTGCTCCAGGGGGCAGAGGCCATTCCGACCGGCGATTACGCAGAGGAAAACATGAAGCAGACCGTAGTTCCCTTCCGCAACGGCATTTTCCTGGCCATCGCAGCCGGTATAGCCGAAAGCAAGGGGGCCGAGGGGCTCGTGATTGCAGCGCACGGCGGAGACCATGCGCTGTACCCCGACTGCCGCGAGGAATTCATGGCATCCATGTCTGCCGCCATTACCCACGGCACCTATGCAGGGCTCCAGATTCTCCGCCCCTTCATTGCCTGCAACAAGGCAGAAATCACCGCCATCGGAGCGGGACTCGGCGTGGATTTCACACATACATACTCCTGCTACTGCGGTGGCGAGATGCACTGCGGCCAATGCTCCACCTGCCGCGAGCGCCGAGAGGCCTTTGCCGCGGCTGGTGTAGCTGACCCCACCGTCTACGCCTGACCAGGCAGACCAGTATATCAGCGTGAGCGGCCGGGTTCCAGCAAATGCAGGCCGGAAGCAGGTGGCTTACAGGCTTTTTCCCCGGCGGGAGGCTTCGCGGTTGGCAAGGGCTATCTGCAGCGCATTAGCGATATTGTGGAAGAATACATAGAACGCCGGGCCTATATAGGCAAGCGGGTGCACATACCACTGGCTGGCAATATAGAGGGTAAGAATGGTATTCTTCTGGCCGAGGCACTGGGAACACTCGCGCCGGAGCCTGCGCCCGCCCAGCCGGTAGCCGGCCACAAACCCGGTAATACAGACCAGCAGAGAGCCCAGAACCAACGGTAGCATATTCCACCAGCTGATATCCATTTCCAGCACGCGCCGGGTTCCCACACCGGCTATGATGGTGAGATTGATAATCCAGATACCCAGCGAGACATCTCGCAGCCTGGCAGGCCAGCCTTTGCAGGGTGGATACACCAGCCGCATGAACAACGCCACCAGCGCAGGAATGCCCAGCACGGTACCCAGCTGCAGCGCTACGGTGCCGGCTAGTTCCGCGTAGCAGAATCCCTCCACCTGCACCACAAAGGGCATGAGCAGCGGCGTGACCAGCCCGAATACAATCTGGCTGAGCACCAGAGCCGTGGTGGTGAACTCCACATTACCCCTGAGCAGGTTCACGATGACCGGCGCCGCAATGGCAACCGGCGCAATACCGCAGAAGAAAAGCGATTCCGCCAGCACTGGGTACCCCAGCAGACGAGCTACCCCCCAGAAGCCAACCCCGATCAGCTGTATACCCAGCAGCAGCCACAGGTGCATGCGCTGCGGTCTGAGGCGCGAAGCATCGATTCCCAGGAAGGTGATACTGAGCATGAGGGCCACACTGGCCGGCAGCCAGTCACCCAGCGGCGCAAGCTGGCGATGAAAGATGCCGCCCACCAGGAAGGCGAGCACCATGGAGATACTGCGGATATGGCGTTTCATCAGGCTTCCGGCTTCGGCTCCGTTTTTCGCAGTTCTATCACGGCCGCAGTGGCGTCATCAGTTTTGGGTTTGGGGTAGGCAATGCGGTTGTGATGCATCGTGCGGATGGTAGCGAAGAAGGAGACCTTCAGCTTCTCGATTTCGCCGAGGGTCAGGCTGCAATCCTGCAGGTGGCCGTCAAGAATGCGCCCCTTGAAGATACCGTCAATCATGTTGCGGATATCCTCCTCCGTGGGATGCTGGAGCGAGCGGGTAGCACTTTCCACAGCATCAGCCATGCTCACGATACCGCTCTCGCGGGTCTGGGGAATGGGGCCTTTATAGGTAAAGATTGCCTTATCCACCTCCTCCGGGCAGGTATCGATGAGGCCGTCCTCAAACCTGGTCTTTTCCTCCTCATACTGATCCAGCGCCATGCGGTAGAAGAAATAAGCGGTGGACACACCGTGGTGCTCCCGGATAACATTGATGATGCGGTTGTTTAATCCGTACGATTCAGCCAGAGCCACACCCTCAGTCACATGCCCGGTAATGATGCGGGCGCTGGCCTCCGGTGTGAGGTCGGCATGCGGGGAATTGGAGGGGTCCGGTATATTCTCTGCAAAATACTGGGGGTTGGCAATCTTGCCAATATCATGGTAGAGGCCGCACACACCGGCGCGGGTCACATCTGCCCCGATCGCCTCGGCACCAGCTTCAGCCAGGCGCTGCACAAGCAGACTGTGGTGGAACGTACCGGGAGCCACAATCTGCAATTTCTTAAGCAGGGGGTGGTTCATATCTGCCCATTCCAGCCAGGTGATGGGCGTGGAGATATTAAACAGACGCTCCAGCGCCGGCATCATGCCGCCAATGAGAGCAGCCAGCACAAAATTAACACCCACGGTAATGGCGAGCTCCAGCGAAAAGCCGCTCACGTTGAACCCACCAGCCAGACCACGGAGAGGCACACTGCCATCTGTCCCCACGGACTCCAATCCCAGCAGCAGATAGACAGATGTAAAGACAATGGCACTGGCCACCTGCCCGGCGCGCAGAATATGCTCTCGCTTGTGCACGCGGCCGGACACCAGGGCACACACCGTGCCGGTCACAAAGCAGACCGCGCTGTAATTGAGAATGACGGCGGCATCTGTGCCCTCCGGGAACATGGCTACGCCGAAAATAGTGCAGCAGAGCGCCGTGAAAGCCCCCAGGCGACGGCCAATCATGACCGCAAGAATGGTGGGCGCCAGCGCATAAGGCAGCCAAAGCAGCACCTGCCCCTGCATGTTGAAGCCGGGAATCATGCCGCGCAGTGTACACACCCCGTTCATGATGAGCAGCTGCGCCACAATCATGCTGACCAGCAGGAACATGCGCCGCACGGTGAGCTGCAACGGCAGGCGCGACAGATAGGCCAGCAGAATGAGACCAAGAGAGGTGAGCAGCAGCCACACCACGCGGAAAACAGCATTCCACACATTGACTGCCATGGAACAGGCGATGAAGCACAAGGCCACCACACCAAGCAGGCCAATGCCCAACATAAACTGGGAAACAGCGACGCGGTTGGTAACCGGTTCTCCCTGAGTCTTGAAATTCTGTAAGAGTTTAGTCATATGAAAAGTTAGTCTTGTTCGGAGTTCTCCGCCGCTACGGAAACAGGCACGGTGATTTCCGGCAGCTCCACAGCCTTGACAGAAACCACGGCCTCGCCGCATTCGCCGCGCTTGCTGCGCACAATGGCAATCATGCGCCCGTTAAAGAAGCTCTGGCTCTTAGACTGCATACAGGTGTGGTCTGTTTGATTTCCATTGCAGAAACCTACAAGTTCTGCCGGGCCGCTGATTTCGAAATCCACCTCCCGGGAATCAGTGGGCACCACATTCCCCTTCTGGTCCACAAGAGAAAGAGAAATATAGGCCAGGTCATAGCCATCATTCAGCAAGGTCTGCCGGTCCACCATGGCCTCCACCTTCTGCGCCGGGCCTGTGGTAGACCGCTGAGCAGTGGCCCACGCGCGGCCTTTCTTCTTCACCTTGACTGTGAGGGTGCCGGGTTTATAAACCACATCTTCCCAGACAAAGCGGTATGCGTTCTTGCAGACCTCGAGTTTCTGAGTGTAAACAGGCCCCTGCCCGCGCTTCCGCACCCCCAGGCTCTTGCCATTCAGGAAAAGCTCTGCTTCATCGCCGCTGCTGAACACCATGACCGGAGTCACCTCGCCCTCGCGCCCTTCCCAATTCCAGTGCGGCAGGATATGGCAGGTCTTTTCCTCCGGGAGCCAATGGCTGCGGTACAGATAATAATTATCCTTGGGGAAACCGGCCAGATCAATGATACCGAAATAGGAACTACGGCTGGGGGCTTTGTTGCCCATGCGGCGCAGCTGCTCCATGGCCGCCTGTTTTTCCTCCTCTGATGCACCCTGGAAGTTACCAATGTTGGAGGCATCCTGATTATAGGGGGTCGGCTCGCCGAGGTAATCGAACCCGGTCCAGACATATTCGCCTGCCACATGCGGATTCTTCTGCAGGGCGTGCATCTCGATATCCGGGCTGGTGCCCCAGGCTGGTGCAAAGAGACCATAGGAGCTTACATGGAAATTGCGGGCCCCGCCGTCCACCTTCCAGCTCAGCGGGAAGAAGTATGTATCGCGCGAAGCGACGCAGGAGTTGGTTTCCGAGGCATACACCGGCTGGTTCGGATGCTTCTGGCGGAACAAGCCATACATATCCGGCTTATAGTTGAAACCGAATACATCCACCGTCTGGGCAAAGCCGTTGGTCACACTGTCCGGGTTATTGCTACCGACGGTGTATGGGCGAGTCTCATCGTACTTGCGCATTTCTGCACGCAGCATGGAGGAAACCTCGCGGCCACGGGCGGTGCCGAGCTCCGGCACCTCATTACCACCACTCCAGGCAATGATGCAGGGATGGTTGCGATCCCGCAGCATGAAGTTTGCCACATCTCTGCGCCACCACTCGGGCCAGTAAATGTGGTACCCATTCACCTTGTCATATTTCTGCTGTTCCCAGATATCGAACAGCTCATCAATCACCAGAATTCCGTGCTTATCACACAGGTCGAGCACCTCCGGCGCAGGTGGATTATGGGTCATGCGAATGGAATTGCAGCCCATGTTCTTCAGAATCTCAATCTTGCGCTCGTATGCACGCGCGTGGAATGCAGCGCCAAGGGCTCCGAGATCATGGTGCTCACACACGCCCTTGATCTGCACCCGCTTGCCGTTCAGGTAAAAGCCATTGCGGGTCCACTCCACCTTTCGGATGCCGAAACGGGTTTCCTTGGAATCCACCTTCTCCTCGCCATCCACCAGCGTGGTGGAAAGCGTATAAAGAGAGGGAGATTCGCAGCTCCAGAGCTTGGGATTCTTCACCACAAGACGCTGCTTCACCTCTTGCTCCTCACCCGGAGCCAGTTTAAGCTTTACGGCCTTAGCTCTGGCTTTGCCCACAGCCTGGCGCAGGGTAATCTCCTTGGTGGCCTTAGAGGTGTTCACCACCCGGGTGCGCACCTCCACCGTGGCTTCGCTTGAACTGATTTTGGGAGTTGTCACGTACACCGGCCAGTGAGCCAGATGCACAGCCCCTGTCTTTTCCAGCCACACGCTGCGGTAAATACCGGCACCGGGATACCAGCGGGTGGAGCTCGGCAGATTACTGGCCAGCACCGAAATCAGATTGCTTTTTCCAGCTTTCAGATACGGCGTGATATCCACCCGGAAAGAATTGTACCCGAAAGCCCATTCCCCGGCAAACCTGCCGTTCACAAAAACCTTCGGATTCGACATCACACCATCAAAATCCAGATAGTAGCGCTCATTCTTCTTGTCAAAATCCTCCTCCACCTTGAATGACTTGCGGTAAACGCCCCAGCCATTCCATGGCAACTTGCCTGTCTCATTCGGTTCATCCACCAGGAAGGGGCTCTCAATGGCCCAGTCATGCGGCAAGCGCACCTCCTTGAAATCAGAATCATCGTATCCCTCGGCCACGGGGCCCGCCATCTTCACCTCCGGCTTTCCGAGTGGAATCTGCCGACCGTCCTCATTCAGGAAGATAATTTCCCGCACACTGGCCCAGATGCTTTCGCCCACGCCCTTGTTGACGGTGATTTTCAGGGAAGACACAGAACGATTCCCTGCCGGGATGCGAAGCGTTTTCTGCCCCCGCATAGCGATGGTGCGGGTTTTCTTCTTCTTACCGGACACAATCTCCACATCCACCTCAAAGGAATTTTCCTTTTCCCACTGCACAATAATTGACTTGACCTTCGCCTTGCTCCCCGTCTGCACCTGAATGAAATGGCCGGGATTCTCGTTGGGTGCACACCAGCGGGTATTCAGATTACCATCCACCGCGCGCTCCACACCATGCCCGGGCTGCGCGCCGGAAGCCGACACCGGGGAAGTATTGATAACCGGGATATCGGTTCCCATATAGCGAAATTTCCACCCGAAATCAAAATTCCGGCGTTCAGCAGCAGCAGCAAGTGGCAGCCCCAGTCCAAGGAGAACAGGCCAGATGCATCTGTGGAGTTTCACCCTAATCATACGCGATGCCGTTCATCCTACCAAAAACACAGTGACAACGCAAGGGCAAAACGCAGCAGCACACCATACGCACGCGCGAACAGGACGGCACATGGCCAAGGTTCCCGGAGGCTCGCCAAGTGCCTCGGTTTTGTATAAAGTGGGGCCCGATGAAAACGAGCAAAATACAATCTGCCACCAAATTACACCGCACCCTGCAACCGGAGGATACCGTGCATTTTCTTGTTACTCTTGCCAGCAAGACCGGCCACCTGGAAGAAGCCGACAGCCATGCTGATTTTCTGCGCCAACTGCGCCTGGTTGCAGATGCCTTCGGCAAAGCCCTTCAGGAGGCAGAATGCAGTGTCAGTTTCAGGGAAGCTGCACATTTCAGTCTCATTGCCAGGGAACACCGCCGCCCCAGCACCGTGGCAGACCTGCGTTCCTATATCAACCGCCTGACCGAAGACGAGGATTTTTCCCGGAAACCCCTACGCTGCATTTCGATTGCCGACTGCCGAAGCCTGTTATGCCGCAAGTTCGGGCACAGCCTGCACACATACCGCAAGGCTCAATCTGTGCTGCACAGCATCTTCAACTGCGGAATACGGCAGCGCTGGTGCGACTTTAATCCGGCCAAGGCCATCCTGCGGCCACCGGTCACCGAGCAGCGCATCGACATCCTGAACATCAGGCAAATCAAGCGGATGATTCAATGCTGCCGGGAGGACAACCGGCTGCGCCCCATGGAGGAGCCGCTGCGGCTCATGATCTGGTGCGGGGTGAGGCCCACAGAAATACGCCGTCTCTGCTGGAATGATATTGACCCCATTGAAGCGATGGTCTATGTGGAACCGGAAAACAGCAAAACCGGGGGCGCCCGGGCGGTTCCCCTGCGCGGCGGGGCGCTCCGGCTGCTGCATTCCCACCACACAGCAGAGGAAAAAATTGCGCCGAGCAACTGGATCCGGCTCTGGCATGCGCTGCGCCACAAAGCAGGCTTCCCCTTGTGGCAGAATGATGCCCTGCGCCACACCTTTGCCAGCATGCACCTGAAACACTTTCACACCCTCCCGCTTCTGCAGGAAGAAATGGGACACCGCAACTCTCATCTGCTCCAGACCCGCTACCTGAACCTGCGGAACCTGCGCCAATCGACGGCCAGGCGCTTCTTTAATGCGGACGAATGGGTATAAATGTAGAGTTCTCTCTAATTTTTTC
>JAZOTV010000069.1:0-7499 GCA_045657815.1 Akkermansia sp. | reverse complement strand
TGTTGAATTTACCTCTATTTGCAACCCAACAACTTATTTCCATACTCGAATCGGGGCAACCCTGATAAAAAAACGCACCGGGCAGGAATGAATCCACCCGGCGCGGCGTTGTTGAAATGGGAGGCTGAGCCTTAAATCTGGGCCAGAGCCTGCTTGAGGTCGGCGATGATGTCCTCGGCATCCTCGATACCCACGGAGAAGCGGATGAGGTCGGGCTTCACGCCGGCTTCCTCCAGCTGCTGGTCGGTGAGCTGGCGGTGGGTGTGGCTGGCGGGGTGCAGCACGCAGGTGCGGGCATCGGCCACATGGGTGACGATGGAGCACAGCTTGAGGCTGTCCATGAACTTGATGGCGCGCTCGCGGCCACCCTTGATACCGAAGGTCACCACACCGCAGGTGCGGCCGCCGTCGAACTGCTTCTGGGCGAGCTCGTAGTATTTGTTATCCGGCAGGCCGGCGTAGTTAATCCAGGCCACATCTTCCTGAGTGGAAAGGAACTCGGCCACCTTCTGGGCGTTCTCGCAGTGGCGCGGTACGCGCAGGTGCAGCGTCTCCAGCCCCAGGTTGAGCAGGAAAGCATTCATGGGAGACGGGATGGAACCCAGGTCGCGCATGAGCTGCACGGTACACTTGGTGATGTAGGCGCCGGCACCGAAGGCTTCGGTGTACACCAGGCCATGGTAGGAGGCATCCGGCGTGCAGAGACCGGAGAACTTGTCTGCATGGGCGGCCCAGTCGAACTTGCCGCTGTCCACTACAACACCGCCCACCTGGGTGGCGTGGCCATCCATGTACTTGGTGGTGGAGTGCATCACGATATCAGCCCCGTGCTCGAAGGGACGGCAGTTCATGGGCGTAGCAAAGGTGTTATCCACAATCAGCGGCACGCCGTTCTTGTGGGCGATACGGGCCATCTTCTCGATATCCAGCACCTGCAGGGAGGGGTTCGATATCGTCTCACCGAACACACACTTCGTGTTCGGGCGGAATGCCTTCTGGATTTCTTCCTCCGGGGCATCCTGGTCCACAAAAGTGCAGTCTATACCGAACTTCTTGAAGGTAACGGCAAACAGGTTGTAGGTGCCGCCATAGAGGGCGCTGGTGCACACGAAATGGTCACCTGCCTCGCAGATGTTGAACACGGAGTAGAAGGAAGCCGCCTGACCGGAGGAGGTCAGAATGGCCGCCACGCCGCCTTCCAGCTCTGCAATCTTCTTTGCCACGCATTCGTTGGTGGGGTTCTGCAGGCGGGTGTAGAAGAAACCTGCCTCCTCCAGGTCGAACAGGCGGGCCATCTGGTCGCTCGTTTCGTAGCGGAAGGTGGTGGACTGATATATGGGCAACACGCGAGGCTCGCCCTTGCCGGGCTGCCAGCCGCTCTGGACGCAAATGGTGGATGTCTTCATAACTTACCCACTATATAGCATATTCCTGCCCCATTTACAAGCATGCTGACATAAATTCTACCTAAATAGTATGCAAAAAGCACAAAAAAATGGCGCTTAAGGGCTATGAAACGGTGTTTTTAGGTTGACGGATGAGGGTGAAAGAAGGTAGATTAGAGACGAGGCAATGAAAAGAACAAAAACATTCACCCACATCCTTTCCCTCGCGCTGGCAATGCCGCTGTGCATGGGCTCGCTCTGCACAGCCCAGGAGGAGACCACCGAGCCCGCTGCCGAAGCACCGGCAGCAAGCAAAGCCGACAAGAAGGCCCAGAAAAAATCGGACAAGAAGGCCGATAAGAATAAGAAGAAGGCCGATGAGAGCAACTACATTTCCCAGAGCATACCTGGCTGGGGCAATCCGGATTCTGCCCAGCGTTCCCTGGCCGGCAGCATCATGAACGCCCTGAAGGGCGACACGCCGGAGCATGTGCTTAAATTCATCGAAAGCCCGAAGAACCGCCTGATGGTGGCGCAATACATGCTGGCGCAGTATGATAAGATGACCCCGCCGGAGATGGCCGCCAACAGCCGCAAGAAGATTACGGATACCATCAACCGCCTTCCCGGCGAAATCGAGAAAGACAAGGAGAAGCTCAAAACACTGCGTGGTAAGGAGCGCATGGCATTCCAGGCCGCCATCCGCGCCAAGCAGGAAAGCATCAAGAAGTACGAGGCCGAACTCAAGAACATGCCCTGGACGCTGAAGGAGCTCAGCGTGCACCGCGATGGCCGCACCGTGCTCAAACAGGTAACAGGCAACCTGGAGTGGATGGAAAATTTCTGTTTCTCCGGCCCCTGTATAGCCCCGGGCCGTGCGCTGCACATCATTGCCTCCATTGCCAAGCAGCACCCGGATGTCTATAAGGACAAAGTGGTGCGCGATATCGCCACAGCGGTGGGTCTGGAATATGCCCGCTACAACTGGGATTTCCAGAAAGCGCTGGATCGAGCCGATTATTTCATCACCAACTGGAAAGCTGGGCGCCTCAACGTGTTGTTCGATGATCTGCCCATGTATCTGCGCCGCATTGTGTGCGGCTGCAAGGGCGATAACATAGCCGGCGACCGCATCAGCCTCGAGTGGGCGCTGGACAATGTGCACGTGCCGGCAGAGCGCTACATGGGCAGCCCGCACCGCCTGGGCTACCGCCTGTACAACCTGTATGGAGACAGCATTCACGGCCCGCAATACTACATGCCCTGGGATCACATCTACGGCGGCAACCACTTCACCCGCTCGCTGTATGTAGGCTGCGTGTGCGGCGGCATCTCACACTTCGGTGCCTTTGCAGCCCTGGCAAATGGCGTGCCGGCCCTGACCTGCGGCGAGCCCGGCCACTGTGCTTATATACTGTGGGTCAATGGCAAGTGGACTCCCGGCAACTCCATAAGCTGGGAACGCGGTCTGCACTGGCAGCCGGTATACCAGATGTGGAGTGCCTTCTCCTCCCTGCACCTGGGTTCTGAGCTCTACACCAGGCTCACCCCGGACACCCACGTTTCCAACGTATACCGCGTGCTGGCGCACAATGCCATTGCCACCAAAAAAGAGAAGAAGATTATCGGCTATTTCCACGATGCCACTACCGCCCAGCCCATCAACATTGCCGTGTGGCAGGAGTACAACAACTACCTGGGCGCCAGCAAGGCCGGCAACATGAAACTGCTGAGCGACATGCAGGACAACCTCTGCTACCTCATGGCACCGCGTTACCCCGAGGTGGTTTCCGAGTTCCTGGGCAGCTGGGTATACCCCAAGATGAAGGCCGCCAAGATGCCCGCCAAGGATTTGATGACCCGTTTCCATGTGTTCTGGGACAACGTGACCAAGATGGGCCCCGAACGCTGGCGTATCGAGAAATTCGGGCGCCAGCAGATTGAGCTGCTGGCTCACCAGGACCCGCCGAGTGGCGACAAAATCCCCCCGCCTGCACCGGATCGCGCCCTGCCGGTATTCCAGCTCATGATGGGCAACCTGGCCTCCAAGGCGGATTACCTTCCCGTCATCATCGGCTGGGGTGAGGAAATGGCCAAGGGTATGAATGGCACAGCCGCCAGCGCTATTGCCGATATTTCCAAGACCCTTTCCCGCACCGGCACCGGCGCCATGGGCGGCACGGGCAACGGCAAGGTAACGGGCCAGCTCATGCTCTCCGCAGCCCGCTCCAGAGACATAGCCACCTTCCAGCGACTGGGAGCCAACAGCGCAGATGAAGTGGAAGCCCCCGGCGACATGCCCGGCCTGCCCTCCATGCCCGGCAAGCTGCTCTCCGAGAACGGCCTGCTCATCACCAGCTCTACCTGCAACCACGATTCCCCCGTCTCTCACTGGGGCGTAACGCGCCCCAGCGGCGGCCGCTTCCACACGGATAAGGAGGAAAATCCCTGGGCTGCTGTCATGATGCCCAAACCCGGCTATGTGAACGGCGTGGTCATCGTGACCACCAACAGCAACCACGGCCGCCTCAACAACATGGTTATCCAGATTTCCGACGATGGCGAAAGCTGGCGCACCATCAGCAAAGATCTGGGCCAGTGCACGCAGCGTGTCATCAAGGTAGAATTCCCCGAGACCCTCGGCCGCTATGTACGCGTGCTCCGCAAGGGCGGGCCGGAGTTCTTCCACCTTAACGGCATCTTCCTCTACGGGCGCGATGCCGCCTAACCCACCCCACCCCTTCACCAAGCATGAACAAAACGATATTCACCCTTCTGCTTGCCGCCGGCATGCTGCTGCCTCTGCCGCTTTCTGCTGCCCAGCAGTATGCAACCCAGGACCAGGCAGCCCAGAACGCCACAGATGACGGCTACATCCTGGTGGTCTACGCCAAGGGCTGGGACCGCTTCAGCGAGGCGCTCTGCAAAAAGGTCATTGCCTCCCCGGAGCTGAACAAAGCAGCCGGAAATGCAGCCCTTATCCTCACCCCCTTCTACCAGTACGCTAACGGTGAGGAAAGATCCGCCCAGCGTGCCGTGTGGGGAGCCCTGGCAGAGCCCGCTGCTCACTCCATGGAAACCTACCCCAGCCTCCTGATGTACGATAAGGAGGGCTTCCTCTATGGCCGCGTGCAGGGCCCTGTGCTTCTTCGCGGCACCATGCAGGAAATTGCAGATGAGGTAAAAGCCAAACTCGATGCCAAGCACAGGCAGGAGGAAATCATGAAGCGTGCTCACACTGCCTCCGGCGTCGAAAAAGCCCAGCTCATTGCCGAGGCCTGGGGCATCCAGGGCATTGAGCCGCCTCGCAATTACCGCGACCTTGTCAAATCCGCCGACCCCAATGACGAATCCGGCATGGTGCGCCGCCTGCACTTTGATCCCTGGGCCATGGCTCAGAAATACTGCGGCAAAAAGAGCGATGGCGGCCTGGAAATGAGCGACCAGGAAACCATTGATGCCATGCGTGAGTTCCTTCGCGACCCCGCCTACACCCCGGAGCAGAAACAGGCCTTCTACGCTGTCATCATCGGCGTGACCCGCCGCGGCGGCGGAGGTGCGCTCAAAATCAAGGAATACGCCATTGAAATGAAGCGCCTCAACCCGGAATCCAACCTGGGTGTCACCTCTGACCAGATTATCAAGCTCTGGGCCAGCAGCGAGTCCAAGAAAAAATAAACGGACGCTGAATTTAACAGCAGGTGCGTAGCTATCCGGCCGCGCAATACAGCAAAAAAATCACCTGGGCTTGCTCAGGTGATTTTGTTTTTCGGAGCCCCGGCTATTCAGGGATATACCATTTACCTGCAAAGCGCAAGCACCTGCATGGTGCGGGGGAAGAAGCGGCGCAGGGCAAAGAAGAGGGCGCTGCAGATACCGAGTATGACCAGCGGCATGTAGAGACACTGCGTTTCGGTGAAAGCGCCGCCGTAGGAGCCGGTGAGGGCGAGGCGCAAGGCGTGCAGCACGATGTAGTGGGTCACGTAGATGAAGAAGGCCGCCGGGGCCAGGGAAGTCACAGCTGAGCAGAAGCGCGGCAGGTACTGCTCGCACAGCGCACCGATGCCCATGGTGCAGCTCACCCCCAGAAGCACAAGCGCACTGCTCTGCACGGGCGGGTAGAAGCCGAAGGTGTACACCAGGGGCAGCAGCAGCAGCGCCGCCACCACAGGCGCCCAGGCATAACTGCGCACAAAGGCGGTGAACTGCGCAAAATCCGCATGGCGACGAATCCACAGACCCAGGGAATAAAAGCCGAGCGCCAGAATACTCTCGTACAAGCGGAAGGGGAGCCAGCCCACATACCAGGACTTGTGGCTGCGGGCGGTCTCAAAATCGCGGGCGCAGAGCACATCACTCCCCGCAAAGGTGAACAAAACCAGCACCAGCAGCACCTTGGAGGGAATGCGCTGCAGCAGCGGACTGAACAGCGCCAGCAGCAGCAGTGTGCGCAGGAACCAGAGCGGCACATTGTCAAAATCCCAGTAGCACCAGTTAAGCAGCCCCATTTCCCTGGGAATGAGGTCCCAGCTGAACCAGGAGAAATCACCTGCGAGGGTCTGGCCCCAGTGCATCATGGGCTGCAACAGCAGGATGGAAGCCACGGCGGTCCAGAACACAAAGGGCACCAGCAGCGTGCGGGTACGCCGCCAATCCAGCCACTGGCCGGCCTGCGCTTTGTGTGTGAAATACCCCGCCGCCAGGAAGAAGAAAAAGATGAGGCTGCGGTAGTTAAACAGGTCGATAATGTAGTTGAAGCTGCCATACGGTCTGTCCACATGGCGCAGCACCACAAAGAATGCCGTCCACACGCGGCAGAAATCAATCCATTGAATGCGTTTCGACATTATAATAAAATCATTACCTACTAACAGACTTTACCATGGCTATATGACGCATGAGAGAGGGGAACATACGCCGCATAACAACAAATAATATACAACTAAAGCACAAGGTCAGCACCGGAACCACCAGAGACCCAGCAATTCCCCAGCCAAACTTCTGAATCCACAGAAGCTTAACATACGAAATAATAATGTAGTGTGTAACGTATATGAAGAATGCTGCCGGTCCCCAGGAAGCCACGTAGCGGCACACCGCCGGGGCGTATCTCTCCACCAGGCAGCCAATGCTTAAAATCGTGCCGACACCTAATACCACCAGCATGCCGCTCCGGCACGGCGGCAGCAGCCCCCATAAACGCACTGGAACAAAAAGAACCACAGCAAACAGGATAATCAGCCACCCAGTTCCCTTCAGGAAGGATGTGAGGCCGCTAATACCCATAGTGCGCTTAATCAGGATACCAGCAGCAAAAAATCCCCAAGCATACAGAGATTCGTACATTCTGTATGGAACCTGACCAGGAGCATCGCCACCTTCTTCCCATGCCTCAATACAGAACACCTCACCAGCGGCCAGCATGCCGATGACTGACACCAACAACACACGGTTCGTCAGCCGATGCAACAGAGGCGCAAACAGAGCCAGCACCATCAAAACACGCAAAAACCACAGCGGTACATTCCACCCAAAAGCCCAGGTGATGCCTACGGCTGACAAAATACCCCTCCATACAATCTCCCCCTGCCTCCATATTTCCTGGTAATGCAACGGAGAAAGCAATAAGGCACCAATCAATGACCAGAATACAAACATCGACAATATCTGACCAAAACGTCGAATATCAAGATATCGATACCCCCCCCCGATGGTATGATTTTCCACCCCCTTGCTAAACAATCCAGACGCAAAGAAAAAGAAGAATATCAGACTCCGATAATTGAACAAATCGGCAAGGAAAAAGAATGAACCTTCAGGAGCATACGTATGGCGAACAATCACAAAGAATGCCGTCCACACGCGGCAGAAATCAATCCATTGAATGCGAGCAGACGACATGGGGAGGTACGAAATGGGAGGTTTTTGGAGGGAGGGAAAAGCGCAAGGTACAAATGACAATTCTGATATTCCGCGAGCCCCCGGCTCACCTGCCGCTCAGCTGCGGCAAAGCCGCAGGGAACTCTTCAATTGTCCTTTGTACCTTGTTAATTGTCCTTCAATCAGACTGCGGCCTCATCGTCACCCGCAGCCTCGATGGCGCGGCGCATGCGG
>JAZOTV010000068.1:0-5156 GCA_045657815.1 Akkermansia sp. | reverse complement strand
GCAGACAACCCGCCCCCAGTCGGGCGCAGTTTCTCCCGCTGTACCTGCTGCCCCCAGGCAGGAGTGGAAACCAGCCGCCCCGGCGGAACGAGCGGTTTCCCCGCAGCCGCGGCCGAACCTTGTGCTGAAGCCGCTTGTGGTGCCGCGCCAGCAGGAACTGGTATTACCTGCCACCCCGCCACCGGCACCTGCCGAATCGGCAGGCCCTGCCGTGGTGCCGAATTTCAGGCACCTCGGTACGCTGCACCAACAGTATGCCATTTTTGAAAATAAGGAGGGCATGGTGCTCATGTCTCCCCGGGCTGCCCGCGAGCGCATCGTATACGAGCGCCTGCAGGCTGCTAATCGCCGCCCTCTTGAATCCCAGCAGCTTCTGGTGCCGGAACTTCTTGAAATGGATACGCGGGACATGGGCATTGCCATGGAGGTGAAACCGCAGCTGGAACTGGCCGGATTCCAGCTTTCTCCCTTCGGACGCAACACTCTGCGGGTGGAGGCTGTTCCGGCCATCCTCCCGCTGCGTAAGGTGGGAGATTTTGTGCAGGAACTTCTGCGCACATTCACCAGCGGAGAAGTACGTTTACCCCGCGCCCGCAGCCCGTTTGAGCCGTTTGCTCGCCAGTTGGCGCGCCAGTACGCCCAGCAGGAGGATATTGCAGGGTATCTGCAGAATCCCATGCCCTTGCTTGCCGCTTTGCTGGAGTGCGAAATCCCTTATTGCAGCCCTGGTGGCAAATCTACGCTCGTGCCGTTTTCAATGGCGGAACTGAACCGCAGATTCCAGTCTCAGTAGCGGATATGGTATCCGTCCGGCTGGGCGGGGCGGGTATAGTCGCATCCTTTTGCCTTGGGAAGAATGAGTCCGGGCCATATTTGCTCAGCCTCTCCCTTCTTCAGTAGTATTCCAGGGATGAGGACGGGCTTGCAATCCGGGATTTTCTGATAGAGGGAAGGGTGGCTATGGTGCAGGTGACCGCTCCATACATCCTGCACGAGTGGTTCCCCTGTGAAAACAGGGGCGACAATTTGTTTGTCCCGGACAACGAGGAGACAGAACGCCAGGGGATACAGATATTTCAGGAATGACAAGCTGTGCCAGTTAAAGCAGAGGGCTGCAATGAGATGCAAGTGGAAGATGATGCAAGATTTCAGCCATAATTCATTGTTGCCGAATACCCCGCTTTCCGGAGAAGAACCATAGTAGATCCAGGGAATCAACAGAGTACATGCCAGACTGATTCTAAGAGAGATATCCTGCCTGAGTATCGGAAATAGCACAATGGTAAACAGAATGGCGCTCAGCAGAATAGAGGAATAGTAATTGTATAGGAAGTAGCTCCAGTTATTCATCAGAGCTCCTGTAATCCCCAGGCTGGTAGCGCTGCTTGTGCGGCCGTAGTACAGGGCGCACAAGGCTGCAATGCAGACTGGTATGAGCAGATTGAGTAATCGGACACCTGGTTTGGCCTGGCTTTTGTGCCACCATGCATACAAGCCTAGCGGCATACAGCCTACGGCGCCAAGTGGTGAGCTGGGGAGAATGAGCGCAATGCAGAGCGGTATAAGTTTTTCCACCCGCTCCTGATTGTTGAGAATGATACTTGCGCAGAGGAGGGTAAAAGGCTGAAAATTGCACCCTTGGGCATGAGCCAGGAGCATTTTGACAGGAGGGGCCGCGCCCACATAAGTATTCTCTCCATGAATGCCGAATATGTGCGTTATGACCTGCCAGATTTCCCCGGTTCCGGCAAATGCATTGATACAGATATATGCCGGGTCATAGAACGCAACCGAGAAAATGAGAAACAACAGAGAAAAACGTCGGTGCCGGCAGAAGAACAGAAGCAGGGACAACCATATACCCAGGCCATACCAACAGGCTGCAATAAGACGCTGAATGGTGTAATCCTCGCTCAGGCGTGCCAGTAGCGCCGGTGGCAGCATGCCTGCAAGGTAATAACTCATTTCCTTGCCGTCAGGCAGCACCAGGGGCCATGATTCATGAATAAGGTTATTGTATAACGCTTCTCTGAAGATGAGTATATCCGGTGCCGGCTGGATATATCCTGCTATACCATTGGCAAGGAACAGGAATACGCTAGAAACGGCAGAAAACGCTATCATACACCAGCCAGCAATGCCGGGCTGCCAGCGGATTTGCTCAGTGAGCTTTACCCTGGCGTAGGAAATGATGCAGAGGATGATGCCCAGATTAACACACCACGCAGCCCACGGGGTGAACCACATGCTGAAGAAGAGCATGCATGGTATAGCCAGATATACAAGTGATATCACGGTCAGCCAGTGCAGACTGAGACCGTATCTGGCCGGGGCATTCTGTGTGTTCTCCATCATATAGGCGTATGCAATCTAGCATCCTTCTCCCCATATGTCAATAATTTGTGATGATTTGCAAACTTGTCTTGCCATTCCTTAGGAAAAGTGTATAATATGCGCGCAAATCCCTTATGCGAAAGCTGCTGTATATCGCTGGTCTATCCCTTGCGTTGGGCAATATGAGCCCTGCGCAGGAATGCGGTGTGCTGGAGTTGGATGAATCTATGCCGGCCACTGTGGAGGATGAAGAAGCACAGGCCATAGGCTGCGAGTTCCTGAAGACCACTTCGGAAATGTGGCTGCTGCTCTCCGGTGTTACCTCCAGAGAAAGCGCTGATCTGGCAGCTGCGCGATTTACAGAACTGGTGAAGCAGATTTTTGAGCTGGACAGCCGGCTGAGTTCACTCCCCCTGGTTTCAGCAGAGGCAGAATGTGTGGGTATGATGGATTCGGTGCAGCTGCGCATTCTGGAGGCCATGGATGATCTGCACGTTGAGTTCATGGGCATTTGCCGGGCTCATTGTTACGGGTCCACCAGACTGACCAGAGCTTTTGAGAATGCGGTGGAGATGGGTATGTTCGCCGAATCTGATGCCGAGATGCTCAGAATGCCCAGTGAGCCTCTGAGCGAGGATGAAACCATGCGCGAAATGGCTCGTCTGGCCCGGTTGGTTGAACCGGACAACGCCGTTCTTGAGGTGCTCGTGGAGGTGCAGGATGAGCGCGACGCTTCCCAGGCGGTGCCGCATCTGGACAAGCTTTCTCAGCGCTACAAGATGCTGCTTCCCTCGGCATCTGTGGTGAATCGCGATTATGCTCCTGTTCATAAGACAGCCGCCCTTGCCATGCTGGCCCCTATTGAACCGATTCTCTGGAGCATTCGCAGCGAAATAGTGCGCATTGCCGCTCTTCCCGGCTACGAGGCCGAAACCTATGACCGTTTTTCTGATGCGCTTGATCTGGTATTTGAATGCATGGGGGCCACGCATCCCTTGCTGTTCGAATCCGTGTTCGACGCTTCCTTCCGCGCAGACCTGGACAATGCGCTCCAGGAAAACGCCGTCTCTTCTCAATAACACACATACGCTAAGAATCAATCATGCCTGTTTCTGATTACCTCGTGACCATCGGTCTGGAAGTCCATTGCCAGATCAAGACGGAGACCAAGATGTTCTGCTCCTGTAAGGCTGGTTTCGGTTATGAACCGAACACCAATGTCTGCCCCACCTGCCTAGGTATGCCCGGTGCTCTGCCGGTGCTGAACAAATATGCCATTGAACGCACCATCCTCACCGGCATGATGCTGGGATGCACCACCCCGCCTGTATCCAAGTGGGATCGTAAGAATTATTTCTATGCCGATATGCCCAAGAATTACCAGACCAGCCAGCTGGACCTGCCGCTCTGCATCGGTGGCGAGGTGCCGCTGTATGCCTGGGCATATCCTGCCGACTGCAAGGTGAAGGCCGATGGCCCCGTGGTGCGCACGGTGAAGCTGGACCACATTCACCTGGAGGAAGACGCCGCCAAGCTCACGCACTACAGCGGCTACTCGCTGGTGGACTACAACCGCGGCGGCACTCCGCTCATGGAGATTGTGTCGGCTCCTGACCTGACCAGTCCGGAGGAGACTTACGCCTACCTCAAGAGTCTTCAGCAGATGATGATTTGCGCCGGCATTTCCGATGCCGACATGGAGAAGGGGCAGATGCGTTGCGACGTGAACGTGTCCCTGCGACCCAAGGGCCAGAAGGAACTGGGTGCCAAGATTGAGATGAAGAACATCAACTCCATGTCCGCTGCACGCCGCGCGCTGATTTACGAGATTCACCGCCAGGCAGAGGAGCTGGATATGGGTATTGCCCAGGTGCAGTCCACCCGCCGCTGGGATGATACCCTGGGCGAGAGCATCGTGATGCGCACCAAGGAGAATGCTCATGACTACCGCTACCACACCTGCCCGGACCTCATTCCGGTGCAGACTGCACCGCTGGTGGAGAAGGTGAAGGGAGAGCTGCCGGAGCTTCCGGATGCGCTGCATGCTCGTCTGCAGGCAGACTACGGTCTGCCGGTGGCCGATGCCAACACGCTCGTGGGCGATTTCAAGCTCTGCCGCTATTTCGAGGAGGCCGCCGCCGGCAGCAAGGCTGCCCGCAAGGTGGCCAACTGGGTCATCAACAACCTGACCTCCGTGCTGGCAGAGAAGGAACTGACCATTGAGACCTGTCCGCTGGATCCCAGAGCGCTGGCCGGGCTGGTGGATATCATTGAGGATGGCCTCGTGTCCAATAACCAGGCCCGCGAGGTGCTGGAGAAGATGTGGGACAGCGGCATGAGTGCCGCTGATGCCGCCGCTGCCATGGGCTTCAAGAAGACGGATACCAATGCGCTGGATGCCGTGGTGGCTCAAGTGCTGGAGGAAAATCCGGATATGGTGGAGATTGTGAAGGGTGGTAACATGAAGCTTATCAACGCTCTCACCGGCAAGGTGATGAAGGTGAGCAACCCGAAGCCCAATCCCAAGATGGTGACCGAGATTATCCTCGCCAAGCTGGGGCTGTAAGATAAACTCTCAACAAAGAAATGCGAGCCTGCCGGTTTACCCCGCAGGCTCGCTTTTTATATGTGGCGGTTCAGAAAGGGAGATTTGCAGGTGCTCAACTCCATTTATCGCGCAGCGCAACCTTTCAACTGCACCCTTCAGAGAATGAGGCAATCTCCGGTGCTGAAACGTTGCAGCCGGTCTCCCATGTGCGGCTTCATGGTGGCGAAAGCAAAATCGCCGGTGCAGTGGCCAGTGTAGTAAGTGGCAGGCAGCT
>JAZOTV010000067.1:0-6718 GCA_045657815.1 Akkermansia sp. | reverse complement strand
CGGTGCCGCCGATGACGGCATAGGCATAGCCCATGGCGCGCATCTGCTCCAGCGCCGTCACGAGCAGCGCCTTGCCCACCCCACCCTGCCGCAGCTCCGGATCCACCCCCATGGGGCCGATGAAACCGCGGGCTGTGGCGTCGAAACAGGCAAATCCCACCACCTGCTTATCCCGCGTGGCAATAACGCAGCCGCAGGGCTGGTGAGCCATGGCCACCTGAAATTCACTTACCCAGCGGGTGCTGAATGTCCGCGCAATCCAGGCTTCCACCGCGTGCATCTCAAACGGGCGGCACGGGCGCACGAGCACCCCCTGCCCCGCCAGTGCTGCGCGAAGCGGCTCACCCGCAGGCAACGCATATAACCTGACCAGCATATCTACCATAACCAGTTCCTTATTGAGTTCTTTTATTAGTGTATAAAGAAATCCGCGGGGCACCAGGCCCCGCGGAATCAGGAATCATACTCTGCCTTTACTTGTCCTTCTTGGCGCCCTTCTTGGCATTGAAGTAGTAGGCATCTACCTGGTCAACCAGCGGGTTGGCCTCTTTGCCTTCAGCCGGGAACATCGTCCTGATGTAGCGGGCCATGGCAGCTGCATCTCTGAAATCGGCAGGTGCCTTGTTCCAGGCATCCTTGCTCAGGGGCGGTGTCACCTTACCGGCATATTCCTTCACACCAGGCATGGCCCAGAGCAGCCCCAGCGAGCGGTTCAGCGCATCTGCCGGCATCTCCTTGTGAGCCCCATGCATGCTGATGACAGCCTGGCAGAAGTAATCCACAGCCTGGCTGGCAGCCTTCACCTGATCCTCTGCGATGGTGGCCTGAAGCTGCTCGGCAGGTACCTGAGCGGCAGCTGCACGCCCCATTGCATAGAGCATCCAGCCGTAGCTCTCGCTGTCCATATTGCGGCCGTACTTCTTGGAAGTCTCCTCCACAGCAGCCTTGATACCCGCAAGGGAATCCGGCTGGTCATTCACCATGGCCAACACACGAGCTGCATCCACACGGGCCTGCTCCGTTACGCTCAGCACGCTGGCGCCGGGAATATCGGCAGAAAGCGTCTTCACAGCGGCGAAGTCCAGCATGCGGGCAGCGCAGGTCATTTCATGAAGCGCGGCCAGGGTGCTGGGGGAACCCGGCAAACCGGCATAGGAAGCATACTTCTTCTTCACAGCGGCAAAGGCCTTGCGGGCAGCGGCGCTGTCGCCGCTGTAATATTCGCGCAGGGCATTTGCCATTTCAGGAGGAGTCTGGATGTAGAACATCTTGCAGGAAGAAGCCTTGGCCTGCATGAGCTGATCCGTACCCTTCTGCAGGTAGTAGAAGGTACCGTTACCATCGCTGCGTTCCATTGCAATGAGGCCGGTGCCGGCGCCCGGAATGGACACATAGGCACTGAGCTTTGCGCTCTCCTGAGCCTCGGCGAACGGCACGCAGGAAAGTGCGGCCAGAGCAAATCCGATTGTCTTGATTGATTTCATGTCTGGAAACAGTGTTATGGGTTACTTCTTTTTCTTACTGCTCTGGAGATTACGCTGGAACTCCTTGTTCGCCTTATCTTCCTTCATCACAGCCGGATCCGTGCCATAGTTATGCACAGCGCTCACCACCTTGTTGAACTCGTCGCGGTCCTCGGGGGTCAGCTTGGCCTCCAGGCCGCTGTTGCGAACCAGGTTCACATACAGCTGGCCGGTGTTCCAGGCCATCCAGCGGTCAGAGTTCTGGAAGCCCTTCTGCAGGCGGTCACCCTGCGTCGGGTTATTACGCTTCCAGAAGATATCCATGATGGCCATGCAGGCTCTGGCAGAGTAACCCACCTGGCCCTTGTGCTGGTTGAACAGGTTCATGTAGGCAAGCAGGGCATTCTTGGTATCGTTTGCCTTGGTGTAGGCCTCACCCTGCATCAGCATCATGTCCATGCGGTCACGCTGGTTCTGACGATTCTGCAGATACTTCTTGGTGGTTTCCACAGCAGCCGTAGCATTGCCCGTGCGCAGGTGCAGCCTGGTAAGACCCACCAGAGCGGGGCCGCTCACCTCAGGTGCCGGGTTGGAGGCCACCTTAGTGTACAGTTCAGCAGCCTTAGCCTGCTTCGTGGAATCCTTGGAGTATGCCAGCGTATTGGCCAGGCCCAGTTCAGCCTCACCCACGTAATCCTTGTTGCGCTCAATCACGGCAGAGTAGTATTCCTCAGCCATGTTCAGCTCCTCTGTGCGGGCAGTGGGATCCGGGAACTTGCTTACATACTTCACGAGGTAGTCACCCACCTGCACGCAGATGTAGTTGGTAAGGTCAGCAGGCTTGAAGGTGTTGGTCATATTGCGGAACACCTCCTGAATCTGGCCCTCCATCTTTTCACTGGCAGCCTTATCTTCCTTAAGTCCGGCCAGCTCCTCATTCATGGAGCTGATCTGAGCCATGCGGAAGATAGCATTCGTGTACTTATCTGCCGGATCAATGCCGGGGAAGCTGGTGAAATGAGCCGTCTTCTCCTCCAGGGTCAGCGTCTTGTCATAATACTGCTTGTTGCCGGCCACATAGGCATCCACGTAGGAGTTGATGGTCTTTTCCAGGTCTGCATTGGTCTTCTCGTTCTTGTAGAGGTAATTAGCCTCGCGGGCGATCACATCCTGGGCGCGCTTGATGGCAGCATCATACTCATCCTTGGTCTTGGCCATGTCGAGATAGGTGGAAGCCATCGGCAGGCTGAATGCACAGCCTTCAAAATCGCCTTCAGTCCAGAAACGCTCTGCATAGGCGCGGCAACGGGCCGCTACAGCAGCCTCATCCTCGCCTTCGCGCGGATACTCAGAGGCATACGCAGCCAGCCAGTACAGAGCATTGGCAGCTGTCTTGCGGCCATCATTGGTGCCCAGCTTCGAGCCGGAATCCGCAGCCAGCTCCAGTCGGCCCATGGATGCAGCGCGTTCTGCCTCCTCATCACTGTTCAGCAGAATGCTGCCGGCAAGCAGCTCAGCATTGGGATACAGGTTGCTGGTCGGCCAGGTCTTGCAGATGTGGTCGCAGCATTCCAGAGCCTTCTTATTGTCAGCTGCGGCGCTTGCCTCGTCCGTGGCAAGTGCGGCGCGGGACATAAGCTGGTCCACTGCCAGGTAGTACATCTTATCAGCCATAATCTCAACCTTCAGGTCGCCAGTGGTGTACTTGGCAGCGTACTCATCAAAGGTCTTGATGGCATCTGTGTGCTTGGAGGGATCCTGAGCAGCCAGGCGGCTGAAGGAATCCATCAGGAAGTAGTACACATAGTTATCATGGCTGGCAGCGACCTCCGGCTTCAGAGCATCCTTGCCCTCACCGGCCTTCATTTCGCCACTATCAATCAGCTCACGAGCCGTGCGAACCACCTCCTCATAAGCCCCCAGCTGGTGGTGAGCCGCCACAATCATGTAACGGGCGGTCAGGTAGAACTGGTTGGTCTTATCTTCCTTGTAGCTCTCGATAACCTCCTCACCGCTGGTAATGACAGCGGCCCAATCCTTATCATTTGCAGCGCGACTGAACTTCTGGAACACGAGCACCTTGGTCTGGTCGCCCATATCGGCGCCTTCCAGCATCTTCTCGTACTTCAGACCGTTCTCGTCATCACCCGTCTGGCGGCAGAGCGCACCCAGCTGCAGGATAACATTGTTGCGCAGCGGGCGGGGCTCTGCATCCCCCTTGCCGGGCAGAGCAAGCTTGCTGTAACGGTCATACAGCACCTGGAAACCACCCTTGGCCAGGCGGTTAGAGCCCATATCCTTGGCAACCGTGGAAGAGGAGAGCACTGCGAAACCGTCGAACTCAGTCCCCTTTTCCTGCAGATTCTTGTAAGTCTCCAGCATCTTCTTGCTGCTGGAACCGCTCAGGCGCACGCCGGTTCCCTTATCGGTGAACACCTTCGGATAGGCGCCAAATGCCTTCACCTGGCCAGCCAGTGCTGTGCGGGCAACGGGCATATCGGTCACCAGACCAAACAGCACATTGGCAGAGCGGGCTGCCTCAATGGCCTGCTCCTCATTGCCTTCAGACAGGGCCTTCTCCATCACCTTATAGGCGCGCTGGCCCATGTTATAGAACTTGTTGGAGTTGCGGGAGGCGCGGGCGGGTTCCAGGTTATAACTGGCGGGGCTGGATTCAATGAGCTTGTATACCCAACCCACGTTCTCCGGGTTGGAAATAGCCACGCTCACGATGGTGTTCAGGCCTTCCATGGCCATCTCATCCGGCACTCGGCCTTTAGCGGTGCGGCTCTGCTCCAGATACTCGGCAGCTTTCTTGAAATCCGGTTTTTCCTTCAGAATGTAGGACTGCACCAGCACAAAGCAAATCTGCCCTTCAATCTTCATTTTCTTCTCCGTGGAGCTCACCTTGCCGCTCTTCACAAGCTTCAGGTACTTCTCAAAGCACTCAATGGCATCATCGAACTTTGACTTGTCGCCATTATCCTTGCCGTCCTGGCCCACGCCCTGCTTGTATCGGCAGTTGCCCATCTGGAACAACGCATAGGTCAGGTAGGGTTCATAGGCCTCCGGCTGGCCGGGAATACTGGCTTTAGCCTTGGCCAGGGTGGCAGGGTCGCGCCATTTCGGTTCCTCCATGAAAGCCTTGAATGCGTTGTATGCCTCGTCATAGCGGCCGGCTTTGAAATAGGTAACGCCTTTCTCCCAGGCATAGAACGGCAGCACATAGGAGAACTGTCTGGCAGTTGCACCCTTGCCGCCGAATTTCTTGATTACCGCGTCGCAAAGAGACACGGCCTCGTCCGTCTTGCCTTCCTTCACCAGGTTCTTCACCTTGTTAAGAGAAGACAGCGGGTCCTGTGCCTGGCACACCATCGGCATAGAAAATGCCAGGGCGGCCATCACAGATACTGCTGTGGTATAAGTATTCATAAATTCTATTCTACGTTAAAAATTGGTCAATGGTCAGGGACAAAGAAGGGGAGCACGCGGAATCAGAGTCCGACACGCTCCCCTTCTGAGCCCGCTTGCGGGATTACTCCGAGGCAGACGTGTTCAGGCCTACAGTATTGATACCAGCTTCAGAGAGAGCAGCCATCACGTCCACGATGCGCTGATGCGGCGTGGCCGGGGCACCCTCTACCATAACGATGGGGTTAGTATCTGCAGCCTTGGCAGCTTCTGCCAGGTTCTTAAGAGCTTCCACCAGCTCGTTCAGCTCGCGCTCCTGGCGGTATTCCGGGGTGCGCGGGTCGAGCCCGGGGTTGATGGCACCGCCCATGGGCATGTCGCCATTCCAGTAAACAGCACCGCTGGCATCAATCTTGACACGTCCGGGTTCCAGGGGCGGCGGGGTACCGCTGGCGACGGAATCACCGGGAAGAGAAACACTCAGGCGCTTCTCACTCACCAGCGAGGTAGCCACGATGAAGTAAATCAGCAGCAGGAAGCAGGCGTCCATCATGGACGACATGTTCATCTCAGGATCTCCCTCTTCCTCCACTGCGCGTTGTTTGCGTCTTGCCATAATCGATAAACCTTTCTTCGTTTAATTAACCTCTGGCAGGCAGGGTACCGAACACGATATTGTTCAAACCGGCATTGGCGGCGCAGCGGATAACTGCGGCGGAACGCTCCCACGGTGCATTCTGGTCACCACGCACATACAGACGAATCTGGGCAGGCTCCATGTTCTTGGCCTTCCACATCTCAATCTGCTTGGTGATGTAGTCCGTCAGGTCCTGGGTCTGTTCCTGGGCGTAGCCGATGGTCTTGGAACCGTCGGACACACTCCAGACCACACCGGGACGATATGCCTCACCAAACTTGGTAGCCGTGCGGGAATCCATCTTCTCCACATCGGGGAACACGTTCACCACGATGCAGCCCTTGGCTTCCTTCATTTCGGAGCAGGTCACCGCATTGGGCATCTTCACGCAGGGGTCTTTGGCCACCGTAATCTGAGAGGCATTCACCACGAAGAAAATAATAAGCAGGAAGCACGCATCCATCATGGAAGACATGTTCAGCTCAGCCTTCGTCTCCTCTTGCTCTCGTCTTTTCTTTGCCATATAACAATAGACGGGGGGTTTTAATTACGCCGGCTCTGTGCTACTCGCAGGCATCAGAGCCGGCCCGGATACAGGGGAGGATCAGGCCTCCTCTTCCTCGTACTCCTCCTCTTCCTCGTACTCCTCACCGGCTTCTTCGTCACCGCCGAAGCCTTCGGGGATACGGGCAAGCATAGCCTCGCCGTTCAGCGTGTTGATGGCAGCATTCATCATGTCCTCAACAGCGTTGATGCATTCGGCCTCACGAGCCTGGGCAATCTTCTTCTGGAAGTAGAAGGTGGGCAGAGCGATAAGGGAGATAATCAGACCCCAGAAGGTGGTAAGAAGTGCCACGGAGATGGAGCCTGCAAGCGTGGTCGGGTCAGCCTGACCGGTTTCAGCCAGCACGGCGAAGGCTTCCACCATACCCTGAATGGTACCGAACAGACCGATGGTCGGAGCGGTGGAACCGGAAAGAGCTACCAGGTCCACGAAACGCATCAGAGCGGGGCGCTCGTTGGCGGTGAAGTCAGCCACGGCGTCGGACACGGCATCCTTACCCAGATCCTCGGGGCGGTTGGCATCAACATTCGGCAGAGCGTAAGCAACCAGACGGCCCAGGTAAGTGGGGCTTTCGGTAGCCAGCTTGATGGCGGACTGCACGCGGCACTCACCCATGAGAGCCACGAGCTCATCGCGCAGGGC
>JAZOTV010000066.1:0-4747 GCA_045657815.1 Akkermansia sp. | reverse complement strand
TCGCCATAGGCTGCCAGGCGGCGCTTGGCAGCAGCGCGGGCCATCGGGTCCTGATCAATCCCCCACACTTCTGCACCGGCCTGCAGCATCAGCTCGCTGTGGCCGCCACCACCCAGGGTAGCATCCACCAGCACGCGGCCTTCTGCCGGCTGCAGGGCTGCCACGGCCTCCTCCCGGAGCACGGTCACGTGGTGGAATGCGGTGCTGCTTTCCTCGTCCGCTTCCGCGTCATCGGCGGCTTCAGCGGTGGCGGCGCGGCATTCCTCCTGCCACTCAGCGGCTTCTGCGGGGGAGATAGCCTCCACCAGCGGGGCAGAGCACCACTGCACCTCCGGGGTGCTGGTGCTCCAGCGGCTTACGAGGGAATCGATGCCTTCCTCACCGGTGAGTTCCACCAGCACCATGGCGGTGCAGGGGGTGAGCCGGTAGGCCAGTACCTGTTCCTCGCGCTGCAGCTTTGCTGCCAAGGCGCCCACGCGCGTAAGGGAAAGGCTGGCCTGGGCACAGGTGCTCAAGGGGGTGATAACGGCACGGGTAGACAGCTCGCGCAGTTCCTCGCCCAGCCTGGCCAGGGTGCCGCGTGCGCCCTTGATGCCCGCGTCGCGCATGCGCGCAAGCAGCTCGCGCCGTGTTGCCTGCCAGTCCTCCAGCTGCCCGGGGCTCAGCGCCCCTTCCTCCCACATATGCACCTTGTAGCAGGTGCCGCCCGGGAAATTGCTGCCGGCGTGGCTTTCTGTTGCTACTTTGCTCATGTGAGAATGCCGAATACCTTGTCCATTTCCAGTTTCGCCAGGGCCTCTGCAGTCTTCGTGGCCTCGAAGTCGGCCGGTGCCCATATTTCGAAATACGATCCGCGGCCTACGATGGTCGCGTTGTCCGCCAGTTTCAGGCGTTCGCGCTGTGCTTTGGGAATGAGGAGTTTTCCCTGGCTGCTCACCTCGGCCTCGAAGCTCAGACCGATGATGGTGCCGATGTAGCGGTTCACGGCGGCGGGGTCGAATCCACGTGCTTCAGCCTGGCTGCGAATCCCGTTCACCATCTCCTCAAAACTATCCTTGGTGTAGCACTTCAGAATCGGATATCCCTCATTCTGTGCGTCTATCATCCACAAAGTGGCACCCTGCGCGTCCCGCCACCCGGCCGGAATCGCCATGCGGCTCTTCGGGTCGAGCTTGTGTGTCACGTTGCCCGTGAACATCACTGTGGAGACACTATTCATGCTTTTGGGTACACTTACCTGTACCCACAGTACACTCCAATACACCTGAAAAGTCAACTCAAATTTCTGCCTTGGGGGTGAATTTGTGTCAAATTCCTCTAAATTTTTTCTCTTTCGGTCAGAATTTGCGGAACCAGGTGTACCGGAGTGCACTGAATTTGATCCGGCAGCGGAAAATCTTGACTCTCGTGGGCTGTCCGTGTAGGATTCCAGCGATGCAGGGCATGAAAACTAAGTATTTTACAAGGAAAATGGCAAATTTCTACATCTGCGCGCTGGGGTGGGCGGAGATGCTGCTTATGCTGTGGCTGCGCTACCCTTGCAACCACGGGGATGACTTCAGAAAGAACCTCTGCCTCTTCCTTGCGTGCGGTGTACTGACCGTTGTGCCGCGGCAGAGATGCCGGGTGGCAGTGCTGGTGCTTTCCCTGCTGGGTGTACTGGCGGTCCTGGCGCTGAACCATGGGAACATGGCGCTGGACTATGATACCTGGATTCAGCGCGGCATGCCGGCCTGGGGCGAAATCCGGGCAAAATGAAACCCGCTCCTGCAGCGGAGCGGGTGTGGTGTACAGAAGTGTACCGGCGTGGGAAATCAGGCCTTTTTGCGCTTTTTCTTCTTCTTGCCGCTGGCTTTTGACGGCTGCTGAGTCTGTTGTTCAATGGCTTTTTCCAGCATGGCTATGATGTTTTTCAGTTTGGGGATGTTGTCTTCGTAGGTGTTGGTTTCCAGGCATTTCCGGGCTAGTTCGAGCGGTTTTTCGCCGGCGTCGTTAGCCATGGTGGGGTCGGCGCCATAGCGAAGCAGCACTTCCACCATGTCGTCCTGGCAGTTGCGGACAGCATGCAGCAGGGGTGTTTCTCCGTCCAGAATGTTGAAAATCTGGTTGTAGTAGCTTTTGGGGTCTACCTTGCGGGCAATTTCGTATTTGCTGGCTCTGACGTTCGGGTCTGCGCCTGCCTTGCAGAGTTCCTCGAGCCAGAAGGTGCGGGAACCTCGCATGGCGCTCATCAGCACGGGGCGACCATAACCATCAATCAGATGGACATCAAGCCCATGTTTCTGGACAAACTTGAACACCTCCTCGGCGGGCTCCCGGTAGTTGAAGTGTGTCTTGGGATACTTCATCACGTTCTTTGTCTTTCTGGTGAGCGCGGAGCTGTATTCCGCGGCCTCCAGACAGGCATTGCCGTTGGCGTGCAGGTCTCCACCGGCTTCCAGGAGCATGCGGCAGACTTTGAGCATGGTGTGATTTCCGTTGATGGCGCGCGACAGCGGGGTATGCGCACCGGCTGTGTAGTTCGGGTAGGCTCCCTGGTTCAGGCAATCCCGGATGGCGGTTTCCACCTGCCTGTCAAATTGTTTGCGGTCCTGGGTTATGTCGAAGTGGTCGCTTTTGGAGTGAAGCATATCGCAGATTTTCTGCGAACTGGCGTGTTTTTCTTCTTCCGTGTATTTGGGACGGGGCTTGATGCCGAGAGGAAGTTTTGCCTTTTTTCGCCAAGGCTGTCGGGCCACTTCGTCATCCACCGGTTTGCCCAGAGCCAAGGCGCCGAGCAGCCATTTGCGTGCCTTGGTGGCATCTTTTTCCACGCCGTCGCCATCGCGGTAGGCCTCGTAAAGTCGGTAGCAGGCATCGGCATCCTTATCCAGTCGTTTGTAGAGCGTGTCGAATTCTGCTTCGGTCATGCCGGATATCGGGAGGAGCAGCAGGGGCAGTAGGCTGAGAATGGGGAATTTCATGAGTGGTGTTCAATTGTGGAATCATATCCATAGACGCTCTCCGAATCGTCACTTATTTACCGTTTTGCTGGAAAATATACGATTTTTTCAATAAACTACTCCGGCAGTTGCGTCTATATGGTGTAAACAGATGGATTCGGATAGACCCATAGAAGGCAGCCATGTGGAAACAGGTGGCGGTCCTGACTGGAAAAGCTGGCTGGCCGAGCACGGTGACCGCCTGCTGCTGTATGCTCGCCAGCGCACTTCGTGCGAGGCTGATGCGGAGGATGTATTGCAAAGCGCATTGCTGAAGCTGGTGCATGTGGTGAGAGGTGGAGAATTCCGCAAGGGTGAATCCGAGTGGAAGGCTTTTGTCATCAGCTGTATACGAAATGCATCCGTCGATCTTTCACGAGCTCAGTTCCGCCGCCAGACCACTGCCTATGCCGCCGCGGCAGAACTGCCCCCGGTTTATGAAAGTGCCCCTTGGCTGAGCAGTTCGTCCGATGCCGAACATCGCCGGCGCAGCATTGAACGCGTGTTGCGCCGCATGCGGGAAGACTACGCCGAGGTGGTTATGCTGCATGTGTGGCAGGGCATGAGTTTCCGGGCGATTGGCGAAATTCTGGGTGAGAATCCCGCTACTGTTGCGTCCCGGTATCGCGCAGCGCTGCGTATTTTCCGCCAGCAACTTCAGGAGGAAGGAAATCCACCATCATGAACGAGAAGCAGACAGACTTTGAAGAATGGGCCGCAGCCATTGAGCCCGCTGCCATGCCTGCCGACATGAGCAGCCGCCTGCTTGCAGCCATGGAGCAGGAGGATGCAGAGATGCTGGCGGATCTGGAGCTGGAGGCTGAGCTGGCATCGCTCTACACCGCAGCTCCCATGCCGCCTGACCTGCAGCAGCGGCTTGGGGAAAGCATGTGTTCTGCCCAGGTGTATCGCCGGCTCCGGTGGTGGCGCGCCGTGGCTGCACTGCTGGTGGCATCTCTGGTGCTGCCCATGTTGTGGTGGGGGCTGATGCCGGAGCGCGGAGCGGATGCTCCCGTGGTGGAGGTAAGGCGCGAGCATCTGCCTGCAGATGGTACGGCTCCCTCCATGCGCCGTGATATTTTTGTGATGCAGGAGACTGACCAATCCCGTTTGGTCATCAAGGTACAAACACCCGTCGAACCCGAATTGCCGGAAGATGTGATATGATGAAACGCGCCACAGCCCTCCTCAGCCTGTTGCTGCTCTGCCTGCTTATCCTGCCGGCGGCCAGTGGTGCTGTGGTGTTTGGCGTGGTGCCTGCGAAGGACTCTGCCGGGAGCGGAGTGGTGGTTCAGCGGGTGGCCGAGCGCACCCCCGCACAGAATGCAGGCTTGCAGGCGGGGGATGTGATTGAGAGTGTGCAGGGGGTGCCGACTCCCCGGGCTGCAGAGCTGAAGGAGGCGCTGCGGGCATATGCTCCCGGTGATGTATTGCGGGTCCGGTACCGCCGTGATGACCGGTTGCGTACAGCCCTGGTCGAGCTGGCGGCGCGGGCTGGAGGCAAGGCTGAGCCCACACCGGCGGTGACGTCCGGCCTGACGCCGGAGATAGAGCTGCAATTTGCCCAGGCTCGTAGTCGCCTGCGGATGCAGTTGGCCCGCCTGCCGCACCGAGCGGATATGAAACAGGTGCAGGCAGACATGCTGGAGCTTCTTTCCCTGGCTCGCCGTTTGCCGACCGGTTGTGATACCTGGTTGCAGGGCGATGATGTGCAGATGAGTCTGCGCTTCGATTATCCGACCGGCTTTGTGGAGCTGGAGTTCCGG
>JAZOTV010000065.1:0-10427 GCA_045657815.1 Akkermansia sp. | reverse complement strand
CATACTTGGAAAATTGCCTTGCCCGGTGGGTCAGTAAGCGAAGCTCGCTTTCCTTTCGGGCTACCCCGTGGTGGGGTGCGGGGCAAAGCTTATCACAAACCGGATTTCGCGTCAAGCTCATTTTTGCGAAAAAGTTTGAGAATTTTTTACCACCCTGCTCTAACCCACACGAAACATAGCAGGTTAGAGCAGAAATTTATTTTTGCAGTTTTCTGCGCAATTTGCACAAAAAGGCGGAATGGCCGTCTTTTGAGGTAAAGCGGAGTTAAATGTTGAGCTCACCAACGCCTAACCCTCCAAACAGGCGAATCCAGGTCAAGAGCCGGCCATTCGCTGCCTTTCCCCTGAGTCTCCTCAATACTGCTATCATCTGGTGTACAGATATTTGTGCGGAACGCGTAAAATCGTTTACCCGCTGGCACCGTCTCTTTCGCGGCTCCGGATTTCCCAGACACATGCTCCCACAGCAAGGCGAAGCCAGTCCTGTGCTCCATGCCGGCAATAATAATGCACACAGGATAGGATACGCCCTCCTTCACCTTGATGGCAGAACCGATTGCCAATGCACCCGGATTTTCCTTTTTCGAGGGCGAGGCCAGGCAAGGACCAGACTCCAGCACAACCCGGGAATTAAAACACACAGCCATCCGTGCATTGCCCGAGCCGACAAATCGAATTGTTCCAGAAACAGGCGCCTCCACGCGTCCACCATACACTGCTACCCAGGCAGGCGGCAATAGGACGTCTTCCCGACAAAACATTTCCGGCACCCGGGCAGCATCCGCCTCAAGATGCAGGAAACTGGAAGCATACGATGTGATTGGCAATCGATAAAATCGGGAAAGCGGGTTCTGTCCCTCTGATTTCAGGAACTTCTTCACCACAGATTGCAGTTCTCTGCCGCTTGTCAGGCCAGTAGGCGCACCGGCCTTGCTTCGCGACAAGTCATAGAACGTCCCCCAGAGCTCAGAAGCAGACAGCCCGGCATCAAAATCGCCCAGCAATTCCATCTGCAGCATAGGAAAATCTTCACCCAGCGGGTACTCCGTCTCCACCAGCTCCTCCATTTCCTGCATCACCTGCTCCGGCGATACATATGCCGCACCACCCGATGCCACCATCGACGGAGCCACAGACACCACCGGCACCACAGGCTTGAGACGACGGGCGGAGGCGGGCTTCATCCACCTCAGCACACAGCCCTCCTCCGACGAATGAACAGCATGCTCATCCACCAGCATCTCCGGCGCCAGACAAGCCACCGGCACCACCAGTGCCAGACAGAACAGCAGCGAAAGCGCCGCGACACCAGCAGATACAGCAGGCAGCAGCCCCACCGGGCCGTCCGCACCATCCCGTCTCATCCGATTTCGCCTTCTCATAGTCTGAATCTATCTTCTTCTGTAACGCAGAACACCCCCGGCGAAGGATATCAACCGAGGGTGTTCTGCATAAGTCTTATATCAGTTCCGCATCAGGGAACAGCAACCCAGATGGGGGAGTCCGGGTCGAACTCAGGCCACTCCATCTCACCGGCAGAGTGCTTGCCGATAAGGGTCTTCAGTTCTTCCCTGGTGGGGGAAGAGAAGTTGGTGCGGAAGAGATAGAACTTCTTACCGCCGGTCACCTTGCCGTTCTTCACAACCGGATTCTCAGACACATGCTCCCACATGAGCACGAAACCGAACTTACCACCTTCTTCCGTGATGGCGATTTCGATGGGATAGGAAGTACCTTCCTTCACCGAGATGGGATCACCGGCGGTCAGACCACCAATTTCGCGGTTCCAGGTGTCAATACCGGGATAATTGATGAATTCGTACTTCTTATGAGCTCGGTCCTCACCGCTCTTGATGCGTTCCTTATGCTTGGTGTGATCACCACCGGAGATATGCACCTGGCTGAGGTCGCCCTTCTTGTAGGCGCTGGGCAGACGGTAGCCACCTTCCAGTACCACCTTACCACCAAAACGCACGCCGATGAAGTCGTCACCCGTGCCCACGAAGCGGATGGTGCCGGTCACCGGGGACTTCACCTTACCGCGGTATACCACGAGCCAGGCAGCGGGCTTCACCTTCTGGGCACACTGGAAAGCATCCGGAGCCAGGGAGGCATGAGCCATGGGCACGAAGAAGTTGGAAGCATACAGCTTGGCGGGGGAGGTGTAGAAGCGGGCCAGAGCGCTCTTGCTCCAGGTCTTCAGGAAGCCACCCACAGTGCCGTAAAGCTCATTCTTATCCACCTTGCCACCGGGAGCCACCTTGGTGGGTGCACCAGCCTTGGACTGCTTGAGGTCATAGAGCGTACCTTCCAAAGCAGAGCCGGAACCGGAGCCGGAGCCCATGCCGCTGCCGCCTTCACCCAGGTCATCGCCCAGGCCGGTGCTCATACCGATACCCATATCCAGGGAGAGGCCGTCATCAGAGGAATCATCCATCTGGATATCCAGCTGAGCCATGGCCACCGGAGCAGCGCCCGTGGACACGATGATGGACGGGGCAACCGAGCTGGACGGAGAAGAAGGCTTGCTCTGCAGCTTGGGGGTGGTGGGCTTGTTGGAGGGCGGCGCGTTATCTGCCGGGGGAACGTAGGTCAGGAATTCTGCGGGCGGGTCCGTGGCAAACACGATTACCGTGAAGGTAAGCGTGAGGGCGAATGCCAGGGACAACCCGAATGCGGCGCCGAAAGAGGAGAGAGCGCCGCGCATCTTAGTGCGCTTGTACTCCTTCTCGGCCTCTTCACTCATCTGGATGTGTAATGCCATAAGTAGAAATTTCTGGTTATTTCGCTGAGGATGTTTTAGCACACCCACCCACGGGATGCGAGCACAAAGTTCACCCGGAGTGTTACAATTATGTTACAAGCCCTGGCCCGGCCCTTTATTCCTCACAATAGGCCAGGTCATCATTGGCGTGCAGGTTCTCCTGCACGAGCTCGGGCACATAGGCCACCGGGGCGTAATCCACTCCGGGGTAAAGATATACAATCACATTGCCCCCCATGGCAGCCGCGCGGCGGCGCACCTCCTGCAGGCAATATTCGTTTCCCAGGTCCTGCGCGGAGTCCGGCTCCAGCAGAAAACGTCCCACAATGCGGGTTCCGGGGGTATCCGGGAGCATGGGGCGGAACTCCACATCATATGGCTCCACCACCGGGCGCAGGTCACCCGTCATTTCCCTCTCTGCAGGGCACCAGCGGCACTGCTGGCAGGCAGACAACCCGGCCAGCACCAGCAAAGAAGCTCCGAAACTAAAGAACCGGGCAGTCATCAGTACTCCTGAGCAGGAACAAACTTGCAGCAGAACACGTCCTCACCTGCCACATGCAGGTGAATATCGATACACCCCGGGCGGTGGTGCACGGTGTAGGCATCGTGGTTTTCCGGCGGCCGCGGAGAAAAGCGTCCAATGCGCTCGGGCGCCAGAACAGCATTGCGCAGCACGCTGATGAGATGCTGGGTGCTCATCTCCTGCATGCGCTCATAATCCGTGGTCGGGAGAGTCAGTGATGGAACGTTTTTGGAGCTCACGCGCGAACTATACACGCCCGCCGGCATTTCGTCAAGGGATTTCAGGAAGCTGAACGCAGAAAGGAGGAAAGGAAGAATTTTCAAATTCTGATATTTGAAGTATTAAATTCCGCGAGCCTCCGGCTCGTCTGCAGCCTTCCCCCGGGGAATCAACGGGCTTCCAGCTGCGCACTGCGGGCTTTGCCGGGGCAGTCCCTCCGGAGCCGGTAAGTTACCCTTATTTCTCCTCCGCCCTCTGCGTTTCGCGGCGCAGGCGCAGCTGCCCGCAGGCGGCGTTGATATCGTGTCCCTTCTCGTAGCGCATTGTCACGGGAATCTTCTCGTTCATGAGCGCGCGGCAGAAGGCCTTGCAATCCGCCTCGCTGGGGCGCACCCAGGGCAGTCCTTCCACCGTGTTGTAGGGAATCAGGTTCACCTTGGCATTCAGGTCGCGGGCAATGCGGGCCAGCTTGCGGGCCTCAGGCAGCATGGCATTCACATCCTGAATCAGAATGTACTCCAGCGTAATCATGTGCTTGCCGGTGCGGTTCCATTCCTTCAGCGCCGGAATCAGCTCACCCATGGGCCACTTGCGGTTCACCGGCATCACCTGGGAGCGCACCTCATCACTAGCGCCGTGCAGCGACACCGCCAGACGCAACGGCTTGCCAAAGGCAGCCAGACGGCGCAGCCCCGGCACATTGCCCGAGGTGGAGATGGTGATATGGCGGGCGCCGATGTTCAGCCCATGGGGGTCCAGAATGATGGTGAGCGCTGCCAGCAGGTTGTCCATGTTGGCCAGGGGTTCGCCCATACCCATGAACACCAGATTATCCACACGCTCACCGGCTATTTCCTCCGCCGCCAGAATCTGCCCCAGAATCTCAGAGGCCGTCAGGTTGCGGGTGAACCCCAGCAGTCCGCTGGCGCAGAATCGGCAGCCGAAGGCGCACCCCACCTGCGAGGAAACGCACAGCGTGATGCGCGAGCTGTGCGCACCGCCCTGCCCCACTGCCGCCGGAATGATGACGGATTCCACCAGGTGGCCGTCCTGCATGCGGGAAAGGAACTTGCGGGTGGTTCCGGTGGCACTCTCATTCACCTCCACCACCTGCAGCGGGCGCAGGCAGAAGCGCCTGGCCAGCTCGGCGCGCAACGCGGGGGGCAGATTACTCATCTGCTCAAAAGAGGAGGCGCGGTGCTTCCAGATCCACTCCTGCAGCTGGGTGGCGCGGTACGGCTTGTGCCCCATGGAGCCGAGCAGCTCCACCAGCGCCTCGCGTGTGTATTCGAGCAGGCAATCCATGGCCATTTACAGCAGGGTATCCACGTACTCGTTCACCTTGAAGGGGATAAGATCATCCTTCCCTTCGCCCACACCCAGGAACACGGGAGAAATCTGCAGCTCGTCCTGAATCGCCACAGCCACACCGCCCTTGCCGGAGCCATCCATCTTGGTGACCACCACCGCGGTGAGCGGCGTGGCCTTGTGAAACTCGCGCGCCTGCATGAGGGCGTTGCCGCCCGTGGTGGCATCCACCACCAGATAGCAGGCCTGCGGGGCATCCGCGTCCTGCTTGGCAATGGAACGGCGGATTTTGGAAAGCTCCTCCATGAGGTTGTGGCGCGTGTGCAGGCGGCCGGCGGTGTCGCAAATGAGATACTGAGCGCCCTCCTTGATGGCGCGGGCGTGTGCCTCGTAGCACACAGAGGCGGGGTCCTGATTCTCACGCCCCTTATACAGCGGCACATTCAGGCGGGTGGCCCAGCTCTCCAGCTGCTCCACAGCCGCCGCGCGGAAGGTATCCGCCGCGGCCAGCAGCACCTTGTGCCCCTGCTTCTGCAGCAGGTGCGCCAGCTTGGCGCTGGTGGTAGTCTTGCCGGCGCCATTCACCCCCACCATCATGATAACCACCGGTTTATCCGCCTGCGGGGCAGGAAGCTGCGGCAGATTCGCCGGGAAAGCGCTGCGCAGCTGAGCCTTGATGTAATCCACAATATCGCAGGCATCCTGAGAGTTCTGCTCCTGCAGCTCCTCAATGAGCGGAATCACACGCTTCGCGCCGATATCGGAGGATATCAGGTCGGCCTCCAGCTCGTCCCAGTCAATCTCCGGTTCGCCGAGAAACTTATCAATCAGGCGGGTAAAGAAATGAGCCATGAGCGTTTAATTCTTTGCGGCTGCGGCAACCACGCCGTGAATGAACTGGGCGCTCCGGGAGCCGGAGAACTCATTGGCCAGCGCCGTGGCCTCGGACACCACAATGGGAACATCCAGCCCGTTCACCGTAAGCTCATACAGAGCAATGTAGAGAATACTCTTATCCACCAGATCCAGACGCTCCAGGGAATAATTGGCCAGCAGCGCCTCCAGGCGCGGTTCCATGAGCGGGATATGGGCAATGACAGCCTTGGCCAGGCTTTCCACAGCCGGGCGCAGCTCCACCATATCCTGGTTCAGGCGCACCAGACCGGCATATTCCTTATTCCCGGAAAGTAACTTCAGGTCCTCCAGCTGGGTGCAGGTCTCCAGCATGCGGGCGCGGCGGTTCACCACAGAGGCCACCCCATCCAGCAGCGGGCGGTAGGCCGGAAAATCCGCAAACTTCGGCAGCAGCTCACGCCCCAGCCCCAGCACTGCCTTGGCCAGGCGCATCACATCGCCCGCGCAGAGCACCAGCTGGTCCGTGGTGTCGCGGCGCTTATCGGCCACACAATACTGCAGCGCCTTCACTGCGGCATCAAAGTTGGAGGACTGAGTGGCATAGCGCTGCACATCCTCCCACAGACCGGCGGCGGTCAGGTCTGCGTGCATCATATTCTCCAGCTTCTGCACACGCTCCACCAGCAGGCGGGCGGAATCCGCCGTGGCGCGGCAGACATGCAGCAGCGCCTTGGCGCGGGCGGTGCGCAGGCTGTCCACCTCCTTTTCCTGGGCAATAGACCAGAAAACAGAGGATTCCAGCGGCTGGGAACCGTTGGTCAGGTAGGCATACAGGTAACTCAGCGTACCCTGGCGTACTTTACTACGGGAAACATTCATCTTCTTTTTCAGGGTCAGGAGTTAATTAAATCAAATAAGAGAGCCGGTGCGGCTCACGGAATTACGGCGGGCCACCATCTTGGCGGTCTCCTGCTGCTCTGCCAGCAAATCCAGCATACTGATGGCAGCGCGAGCGGCCTCGCGACCACGGTTCAGCGAGCTGGCAATGCAGCGGGCAAAGGCCTGTTCCTCATTATTGAGCAGCAGCACCTCGTGCACCACCGGCACCAGGCTCTCACAAGCCATGCTCATCAGCTGGTTCGTAATGGCAGAACCTATGAGATCTGCATGAGCTGTGCTGCCGCGCAGAATCACACCAAAAGCAATCACGGCATCCGGGGTCTCTCCACTCACCGGCTGCACCAGCGCGCGCCGCACCATCACCGGCACCTCAAAGGCACCCGGCACGCGCACCACTTCCACCTCTACCTCAGGAGCTGCCTCTGCCAGCTCATCCAGGCAATTCTGGAGAAGCGCATCCGTGTACTTCTCGTTGTAACGCGCGGCAACGATGGTGATTCGGCCACCAGTTGCGTGAAAATGGACTTTCTGGGGAAGTTCTGTAGACATAGCGAGTGGAAGATACATTACTGCGGCGTCTGTGTCCGCTGAGGGCACGCTACCACAACCCGGCCACACGGTCAAGCGCAAACGATATCAAATTCCCGAATTTTTACGCACCTTCATTTCAAATTAGCACTTCGTACCTCTCACTTCCCACCTCGTACTTCAAACTTCCCACTTCGCACTTCGTACTTCAAAATCCTTTTGTCATACGCGCGATATGTACGCGCGGGATACTTGACACCAGCCCCCTCTGAGGCGTAACATGGGCTCCTTATCAATTTTTACACCAGAAGAATACCAAGATGAATAAGATAGTGTATCATTTCGGCGGCGGCACCGCCGATGGCGACGGCAGCATGAAGGCCCTGCTCGGTGGCAAGGGCGCAAACCTGGCCGAAATGGCCCGCATCGGTCTGCCGGTGCCCCCAGGCTTCACCATCACCACAGAAGTCTGCACCTATTACTATGACAACGGCCGCACCTACCCCGCAGAGCTCGATTCCTGCGTGAAGGAAGGCATCGCAAAGATGGAAGCCCTGGTGGGCCGCAAGTTCGGCGACACCGTGGAAATGCCCCTGCTCGTCTCCGTGCGCTCCGGTGCCCGCGAATCCATGCCCGGCATGATGGATACCATCCTGAACCTCGGCCTGAATGATGAAACCGTGGCCGCCATGGCCCAGGCCACCAGCAACCCCCGCTTTGCCTGGGACTGCTACCGCCGCTTCGTGCAGATGTACGGCGATGTGGTGATGGGCGTGCAGAAAGCCGAGAACGAGGACATGGAACCCTTCGAAAGCGTCATCCACGCCCTCAAGCACGAGCGCTACGGAAAGGATATTTCCGACTCCGAGCTCACCGCCGAGGATAACCAGGAGCTGGTGAGCCGCTTCAAGACCCTGGTGCTCAAGCGCACCGGCGAGATGTTCCCCACCAGCCCGTGGGACCAGCTGCAGGGTGCCATCGGCGCGGTGTTCGGCTCCTGGAACAACGAGCGCGCCATCACCTACCGCCAGAAATACGGCATCCCCAGCGAGTGGGGCACCGCCGTGAACGTGCAGTGCATGGTATTCGGCAACACCAGTGATGAATCCGGCTCCGGCGTGGCTTTCACCCGCAACCCCGCCGCCGGCACCAATGAATTCTACGGCGAATTCCTCATGAACGCCCAGGGCGAGGACGTGGTGGCCGGTGTGCGCACCCCCGACCCCGTGGCGCGCCTGGCAGAGGTCATGCCCTCCGCCTATCAGGAGCTCTGCGCCATCCGCAAGACGCTGGAAAACCACTTCCGCGACATGCAGGACTTCGAATTCACCATCCAGGACCGCAAGGTCTACATGCTCCAGACCCGCAACGGTAAGCGCACCGGCATCGCCGCTTTCCGCATCGCCTGCGATATGGAGAAGGAAGGCCTCATCGACTGGCAGACCGCCGTGAGCCGCATCCCCGCCGACCAGGTGGACCAGGTGCTCGCCCCCATTTTCGATGATGCCTCCATCCGCAAGGCACGCCCCATTGCCAAGGGTCTCAACGCCGGCCCCGGCGCCGCCTCCGGCCGCATCTACCTGAACGCCGCCCGCTGCGTAGAAGCCGCCCAGCGCGGCGAGAAGGTGCTGCTCGTGCGTCTTGAAACCAGCCCCGAGGACCTGCGCGGCATGATTGCTGCAGAGGGCATCCTCACCGCCCGCGGCGGTCTCTCCAGCCACGCCGCCCTCGTCGCCCGCCAGATGGGCAAGGTATGCGTCTGCGGCGTCAGCGAAATGACCATCGACTACAACAACCGCACCATCTGCATCGACGGCAAGACCTACAAGGAAGGCGAATACCTCTCGCTGGACGGCACCGCCGGCCTCGTCTACGCCGGTGAGCTGGCCACCGCTCCCTCCGAAATCATCCAGGTGCTCATCCGCAAGACCATGAAGCCCGAGCAGAGCCAGACCTACCGCGATTTCCAGCGCGTCATGGACTGGTGCGCCAAGGCCACGAAGCTGGGCGTGCGCACCAATGCCGACTCCCCGGACCAGGCCGCCGCCGCCCTCGCCTTCGGTGCCCAGGGCATCGGTCTCTGCCGCACGGAGCACATGTTCTTCTCCGGCAACCGCATTGATTTCATGCGCCGCATGATTCTCTCCGACCGCATCGATGACCGCAAGAAGGCCGTGGCCCAGCTCCTGCCCTTCCAGAAGAGCGACTTCAAGGGCATCTTCTCCGCCCTGAAGGGTCTGCCCGCCACCATCCGCCTGCTGGACCCGCCCCTGCATGAATTCCTGCCCCACACCAAGGAGCAGCAGCTCACCCTGGCCCAGAAGTTCAACATGCCCGTGGAAATCATCATGCGCCGCGTGCAGGAACTGCATGAGTTCAACCCCATGCTCGGCCACCGCGGCTGCCGTCTCGGCATCGACTACCCCGAAATCACCGAAATGCAGACCCGCGCCATCATCGAGGCCGCCATCGAGGTGCAGGAGGAAGAAGGCATCGAGGTGAAGCCGGAGATTATGGTACCCCTCGTGGCCTTCAAGCGCGAGCTCGACCTGCAGAAGGAAATCATCGACCGCGTGGCCGCCGAGGTCTTCGCCGAGAAGGGCCGCAGCATCTCCTACAAGGTAGGCACCATGATTGAGATTCCCCGCGCCTGCGTCACCGCCGATGAAATTGCCGAAACCGCCGAGTTCTTCTCCTTCGGTACGAACGACCTCACCCAGACCGGTATGGGCATGAGCCGCGACGACTCCGGCTCCTTCCTGCCGAACTACCGCGACCTCGAAATCGTGAAGACCAACGTCTTCGCCAGCATCGACCAGGACGGTATCGGCAAGCTCATGCAGATGGCCGAGAAACTCGGCCGCACCACCCGCCCCGGCATGAAGATGGGCATCTGCGGCGAACACGGCGGCGACCCCGCCTCCGTCAAGTTCTGCCACAAAATCGGCCTCACCTACGTATCCTGCTCGCCCTACCGCGTGCCCACCGCCCGCATCGCCGCCGCCCAGGCCGCGCTCGCAGACGCGAAGTAAAGGACGCGCAGAAGCAGAAAATCACATACGCAAGCGGCACTGGATCACCCCAGTGCCGCTTTTGCTTCCAGCAGGCCAAAAATACACTTGTCCTTGCCGATTATGTTGACACCTGACGATGTATGCGCTATTATCTTTGCAGGACAAGGCGTTATGTCTCCCTTCGAGAAAAGACAATACAGCGGCAAGCAAATCATCAAGGCTGGTGATATGCTCCGGAATATCGACCAGCTCACCCCAGAAGAACAGGAGTGGGCTCTTGGCGTACTCGATAACTTCCGCGCACTGCACGCCA
>JAZOTV010000064.1:0-16494 GCA_045657815.1 Akkermansia sp. | reverse complement strand
GGAGCTCTTCACAGCGGTGCCGGAGGCGAACTGGCCGCCACCCAGGGACACCTGGATGATACCGTCGGACTTGGCTTCAGCGAAAGCCTTGAGGGCGCCGTTGATAACCTCGATGGTGGTCACGTTGATGGCGGGATAGGCATAACCCTTCTCCTTAGCCGTGTTGAGCATCTTGATGTACTGTTCTTGTGTAGGTACAGGCATGGTACTTGTTTTGTTGGTTGGAATTATCAGGAGTACGCGGGGTGCGCACTCTGCACGCGCGCATTTTAGCGCCTTGTGCTTAAAATGGCAAGTAGAAAAATCAGAAAGCCCCGATTTCCATGAGGAATCGGGGCTTTTCCGGGGGGGATTGGGAGTACGAGAGATAGGACTTGAACCTACGACCTCCACCATGTCAAGGTGTTGCTCTACCAACTGAGCTACTCCCGCATCTAGAACTGGGCAGGGATGGATTCGAACCATCGAAATCGTACGATAGCAGATTTACAGTCTGCCCCCTTTGACCGCTCGGGAACCTACCCATTTGTTGTTTTGCAGACTGTCGAAACAGTGTGCGGCGACAATTTACACAATCTTGAAGCAGATTGCAAGTCTTTTTTTATAAAATTGAGGATTTTTTTTCTTTTCTGTACTGGAAGATTGCATGGCAGAGGAACGGAATGCCTAGAACCGCAATGAGGATGGAGAGGAGCTGTCCCTGGGTGATACCATGCCACACAGCGGCATCCGGCTGCTTGAAACATTCGCAGATGATGCGGGCTGCAGCGTACAGAAAAGCAAACAGGGCAGAGAATAGCCCGGCGGGGGCCTTCTTCCACAGCAACCGCACGGTAATGAGCACTGCGAAGATGAGCAGGCCTTCTCCGAAGGCTTCGAACAGTTGGGAGGGGTAGCGGGGATTCAGGAATTGCCCGAGGGTTTCGCGCACGCTGTCATTCTCACGGCAGAGCCGGCTGAGTGTGTCGAAAAAAGCCTCGTTGGGCAGTGCAAGGCTGCTCATGCGCCCGCCGGCGGCGTGCTCCACAGCGGCTATGGCCTGAATTTGCTGCTGTGGCGCGAGTTCGTATATCTCCAGCGGGAATTTGATGGCCAGCGGGTTGGTGGCGCTGGCTATGCGCCCGTAAAGTTCGCCGTTGATGAAGTTGGCAACGCGGCCGAAGAAGAGGCCGATGGGGCAGGCGATGGCAACGCCATCCAGAATTTGAGCCGTGGTGAAATGGTGCTGTCTGGCGTACCACATGCAGGCGAGAATGACGCAGAGGATGCCGCCGTGGGAAGCCATGCCGCCTTCCCAGACACGGAATACCCAGGTGGGGTCAGCGCAGAGACCGCTCCAGCCGTGCTGGGGGAGCCAGTAGAAGAAGAACTCACCCAGCCTGCCGCCGAGTAGCACGCCTGCCAGGCAGATGAGGGTTACAAAGTCGCCCAGTTTCTTGCTTTCCACGCAGAAAAGATTGCGTTCGGAAAGTTGCTTGAGCACCAGATATCCCAGCACAAAGCCACCCACATACGCGAGCCCGTACCAGCGGAGCGCCAGCGGGGTGCCGGGGATATCGAAGATGATGGGATCGAGGTGGTGGATATAGGTTGCGATGGTGGGCATGACAGCCAGCTATATACCACAGGGCAGGGGGCTGAAACAAGAATAAAATCTCTCGCATGCGCGCGTAATGCCACAAAGGAACTCCTGTTCTTTCAAAAAAATGGGGCATAATGAAGATTCTTCTCGCCAAAGGAGGGGGTATTGTGTATAAGTATAGCACACATTTGTTTTTATCTGAATCATGAAACGTTTTCTTCTCCCCGTCGCTGTGGCTGCTATCTGCGGCCTTCCTCAGGCTGCTGCTATCAGCGCCGACTATGCTCAGGCAGAGCTTACTATGAAGCCGAGCGATGCTCAGGTGGAACAGGTAGTGCCTCGTGCTGAATATTTTACAACGAAGGATACCAATAAGACAATCAGCCCCGCCTGGCATTATGTGCGTATTCCGTATACGCTGCTGGGCCGCTGCCGCGAGTCGGGCAAGACCCCGCTGTATGTGGATGAGCTGAAGGTGCATGCTTACCTGGTGTTCTCTGTGGGGGGCAAGGATAGCGAGAAACTGATTCTTGTGGATAAAGAAATCACCTATGTGAATATTCCGCTTTCTCCTAAGGGGAATGAGAGTGAGAACAAGAATGTGCAGGCCGCTGTGTTTATTTCTCCCTCTGATGCTGCCCGTATCTGCGGTGCAGCTACCAACCGGGTGGATAAGGTGGATCTGGCCGGCAAGCTTGCTGCTGTGGCGGTGGAATTTCAGTTCAAGGGGGCTGATTGCTCCAAGCCTGAGGCAGAGGCTGATGTGCTGGTGAACAAGAAGATGAAGAACCGCCTTAAGGCCGGCTGGTGGAAAAAGGAAGGTAAGAACGACATCGGCGTAGAGCTTCGTGCCATTTCTGAAACTCCCTTTGCACCGTTTTATGCTCCCACCTTCCCGGCCACTAACCCGATGTATGGCTCGGCCGGTAGTTCTGCTTCCTCTTCTCCCCTCAATTCCGTGACTGGCAACACGGGTTACACCCCCACGCCTTCCATGGATACCACTACTACCACGGATACCTCTGCTGATACGGAGAATTCGTCATCTTCCTCCAAGAAGAACAAGAAGCGCCGCAACAAGAAATAAGGCGCCGCTTTCCGGTAAGAATGATTTTTTAACTGACAACTAACTACATATGGCTGACTACAAGACAACAGTAGCCCTCGAGATTGGCTCTCAGAGCGTCACGATGGGCGTCTTTACCCCGGCCGGGCGTGGGTTTGCGCTTTCGCGCTATGCCCGCAGGGATATCCTGCTGGATCCGGTTGAGGAAGGCATGCGCATGGATTATGTTGGCAGCGCCATTGCTGAGATGGTGCAGGAACTCAAGGTGCGCGGCAGTGAGGTGCGCAACGTGGTATCCGGTCAACAGGTGTTTATGCGCTTCATCAAGCTGCCTGCTATCGATATGGACGATATCGCGGAGCAGGTGGGATTTGAAGCCCAACAGCATATTCCGTTCCCGCTGGAGGATATCATTTACTCCTATCAGGAGCTGGCTGACCGCGAGGAAGGCGAGCGAGAGGTGCTGCTGGTGGCTATCAAGAAAGATGTGCTGGATGGCCTGAATGCGCAGGTGGAGGCTGCTCCGCTCAAGACCAGCAGCGTGGATTGCGCCATTACTTCTCTCTACAATGCTTTCCGTGCCAATTATGAGGAAGAGGAACCCGTGATGCTGCTTGATATCGGTGCCAAGACCACCGACATTATCTTTGCAGAGGATGGCCGCTTCTTCACCCGTTCTGTAACGGCTGCCGGTGCTTTTATCACCAACAGCATTGCCCGCGAGTTCAACATGAGCTTCCGCGAGGCTGAGCAGTTCAAGATTGAAGAAGGCGTGGTTTCCCTGGGCAACGGCTACACGGATGCCATGAGCGAGCGGGAGGCCGCCCTTGCGACCACTATCCGCACAGCCATGAGCCGCCTCAGCTCGGAAGTGCAGCGCACCATCAATCATTACCGTGCTCAGTACAAGGGTAACCCGCCCACCAAGGCCTATATCTGCGGTGGTGGTGCCCGTCTTCCGTTTGCTCTGGAGTTCCTGCAGTCTGCCCTGAATATTCCCGTGGAATACCTCAACCCTGTGGAGGTTATTTCCGTGGGCCCGAAGGTTGATGAAGCTGAGCTGGAGCAGGATGCTCTTTGCCTGGGCCCGATTGTGGGCGCCGCCATCACTGGCTCCGGTGCAGGCGAGTTCAATATTGACCTGGTTCCCACCAGCGTGGGTAAGGATCGTGCAGAGAAGAAGTTGCTGCCCATGGTGGCAGTTGCTGGTGTGCTTGCGCTGGCCGGTGCCGGTGCCTATGCTGGTGTAGCCACCATGAAGGCAAATGAGACGGCTGCCATGCTGGCCAAGGCCTCCAAGGTGGATGCCAGTGTATCCCAGATTAATGACCAGATTAGCAATGTGCAGCAGAAGTATGAGAACGAGATGCAGCAGATCAGCAAGTTTGCGGATCTGTACGCCATGCGCGCTGCCTACATTGATGTGATTAAGCAGCTGAGCCATAAGGCTGCCTCTATCAAATTCTGGTTCAATGAATTCTCTCCGCTCATCAACTATGATGTGGAGGCAAATTCTCTGACCGAGGCCGCAGATGTGAAGGGCACCAAGCTCATTGATATGAACCGCAGCCGTTCTAACACGAACGATTCTGCCATGAATGCTGCCCCGGACGAGGTGGATGTGCGCAAGCGCAACAAGGCCCCGAAGGTGACGGCTATCTACGTGAGCGGTTTCACAATCAAGCGCCCCGGTAGCGATGGCCTCTCCCAGCGAGATGCCATATACAACCTCGTGGCTCAGAATTTCGATGAGCGCAGCGCAGATTCCCTCTTTGCCTATGAGAACGGCAAGGTGCAGGGTAACCTGAACCATTACTTCCAGTTTGTGGATAGCAAGGCCTCTAAGGGCAAGCTGCCGGATTACGTGGAGAAGTTCATGATGGTGATGCCGCTTAAGAATCCCATTGATATTCCCGAGCAGAGCGAAGGCAAGAAGTGATATTAACTCTCAATTTTACATTTCAAGATGAATATAAGTGAAAATAAGCGAGTTGTCGCACTCTCTGCCGTATTTGCACTGGCGTTTGGCGGCATCATGTTCTACGGCTATGGAAAGAGCCAGGAAGTGGCTGCCAATAAGGCCCAGCTGATTGAAATCAATGACCGTTTCCTTGGTTATGATGGTCAGGAGCTGGCTCCGACGAAGCAGAATCTGAAAGATATCAAGGCTGCCTATTCCCAGGTTTCCGGTGTCAGCAAGGAGCTGCAGGCAGAGCTGAATCGCTATGCTGCCTTCTGCTGGGGCGATGGTAAGAAAATTTCTGCTCAGGATTTCCAGAATGAGCTGCGTGATTCCATTAACAAGGTGAAGACCCTGGCTGCTACTCAGGGCTCCCGTGTAGCTGGCCCCGCAGAGAATCTGGGCCTGGCATCATTCAAGAATGCCGCTCCCGTGGCAGATGATGTACCCTTCCGCAGTTTCCAGCTTAAGGCTGTGACTCGCGTGGCAGAATACATTCTTGAAGCCGGAGCTCCCTCTCTGGAGAAGGTGTATTGCGCACCTCTGCCCGAGGCTGCTGCTGAGTCTCTGAAGGCCAACAGCCGCAAGGCTGTTCCGTACTTCCCGCTGCGCTTTGAGCTTGCATTTGATGCTGCCCGCGGGGATCTGCCCAAGATTCTGAACCGGATTATGAGTGATAAGGATTTTTTCCTTACCATCACAGGTATCGCGGTGCGTGGCAATGATAATCTTCCCGGTATTGATGCCTATGCTGCTCCTGCGGAGATTGCTGCCGCCGGTGAGGACCTGGGAGAGGAAGCTCCTGCTGCTGCTGAGAATAGCGCCGCTGGTGGTTTCCGCACTCTTGCTGTCCGCAAGACTGGCGACCCGGCAGAGAAGGCCCGTGTACACATGACCATGCAGGTGCTTTATTTCACCCCTGGTAAGACCAAGTAAACCTTAACATATTTACATTAGAACTATGGCTGAACAATCTAATCCCGGGGTTAAGGCTCTCATGGTGGGTGCTGTGCTCGGTCTTGCTGCTGCAGGCCTGGGTGTATACACCTACATGGACAGCGTTGAAGCTCCCGAAACGAATATCAGCGCCTCTAAGGGCAGTTCCTCGCTCACCGCTGCGGCTGATACGGTGATGGAAAGTCTGAAGCGTGACCGCACCGTGGCCGATACCGCCCCGGAGGGTGCCAAGGTGAACGGCCAGCCTCGCCTGGCTCCGCTCTTCTTCTCCACAGAACTCTGGCAGGTGACGCTGGATGACCAGAAGAAGAATACGGTGATTGATATCTACGATCCTGCTGCTCCTTCCATTCACGGCAATATCCCGAACACCTGGTTCATCACCAACAATATTGCAGAGGCTCTGGGCCGCTCCGATGGCCGCGTGCTGGATAGTGATGAAGATGGTTTCACCAACGAGGAGGAATACATCGCCCAGACCTGCCCCTCTGCTGCCAACAGCTATCCTGACCTGGTGCAGGCCTCTGCTGAGAATCCCAAGATGGAGCTGCTGAAGGTGAGCGTTGCTCGCGCCACTCTGGTGGTGGACGGCATGTTCGGTCTGGCTGCCCAGACCCCGGAAAAGACCACCATCCGCATCTACTCCAAGCACACGGATACCAACCCGGCTGTCACAATCAAGGATTTGAAGCCTGGCGATTCCTTTGACCTGCCCGGCGAAAACTCCAAGCGTTTCACCATCGTGCGCTTCGATAAGGCTGAATTCTCCAGCTTTGGCGGCATGAACAAGGAGAATGTGGTCATTGTGCGCGATAACGTGACCACTTCTGCCAACAAGGAATTCCGTATCCGCGCCGGCAGCAAGACTGACGCTAGCGCCAAGGATTACAATACGCCGAACGAGAAGGGCCGCCGCATCAGCGACACAACGGTGACCATGCGCGTGACTGCTGGTCCCTTCGCCGGTAAGAATGAAGGTGTTATCAAGGCTCAGCCGAATTCCTCCTTCGTGATTCCGGGTGGTAAGGCTGATGGTTCTGAGCTGAAGGCCACGCTTGTTTCCGTGAACGATAAGGATGGCTCCGTCAGCATCCAGCTGGAGGGCGCTGAAATGCCCGTTGCGGTTCGCAAAGCCGGAGCTAAGAAGTAAATCTTTCATTAAAATCCAAAAAAACTACATAAAAACCCCAAGAAATCAGGAAAAGTTGAATTGTAGACTTTACATTTGAACAGAAATCTGCCATAAATAGGACGTTACCATGAACCATTCACCTCTCATCAATTCAAAGCGCACGATGCTTCTTGCAGCTATCGCCGTTTCCTGCCCCTTTGCGCAGGCTAACACGGCTGGCTACATCAGCACTTCGTCCGCTGCCGGCACCAGCCAGGTGGGTCCCACCGCCGTGTACTCTGGTGATTCTCAGGACAGCATCAACCAGCGTGAAGCTGCTCGCCGCAAGGCCAAGACCAATGAGGCTCTTGAGCTGCTGCAGCAGGGCCGCACCTGCTACGCTCAGAAGGAGTATGTGCAGGCTCTCGAGAAGTATGAAGCTGCCTGGAAAGTTGTTCCCAAGGCTCCCGCAACCCAGAAGCTGCAGGAATTCCTTGTGAAGAGCATTGGCGATGCTTCCATCGCTGTTGCTATGGAGTACTCCCGCATTGGCCGTTATGATGAAGCTGAGCAGCTCCTGCTCGATGTGCTTCAGCGCGAACCCAACAACAAGCGTGCCCGTCATGAGCTTTCCCAGATGCGCGATCCCATTCGTAACAATCCTGCTCTGACTCCTGAGCATGTGAAGAATGTGGAAGAGGTGAATCGTCTCCTTAACCTTGCCTATGGCCACCTCGACCTCGGCAAGTATGACGCAGCCTATGATGAGTTCAATCGCGTTATCAAGATTGATCCGTACAATGTAGCCGCCCGCCGTGGCCAGGAGGCTGTGAATAAGCGTCGTTCCGGCTACTATCGTGCTGCATATGATTCTTATCGTTCCAAGGCTCTTTCTGAAGTAGACGCCGCCTGGGAGGAACAGATTCCTCAGGAACAGCCCACCATTGAACTTGGTGGTACTGAGTCTGTGGCTACCTCTGAGGGTGTGCTTCGTAATCGCGACAATCTTACCAGCATGAAGATTGCCAGCGTGAACTTCGAACAGACCCCCATGGCTGATGCTCTTGACTTCCTGCGTGCAGAGGCTCGCAAGAATGGTCTGCAGATGAACTTCATCTTCGAGAAGGCTCAGGCTCCTGTGCCGGCACCTGCTCCCGCTGCTTCTTCTGCTGACGAAGAAGAAGAGGAAGAGGAGGAAGAAGACGAGGAGGAAGAAGAGGAAGAGGAGGAAGATTCTGCCTCCGCTGCTCCCACTGTGGCCTATATTCCCCCCCCAGAGGCTATTATTAATGCCCTTCAGCTGACTGAAGTGACGGCTGCTGAACTTCTGGGCCACATGTGCTCCCAGGCCGGTTGTGAATACCGTGTAGAGGAGAATGCCATTGTGGTGTCTCAGAAGGGTGCTGGTAATCACCGCATGGAGCGCCGCCAGTGGACAGTTCGTCCTTCTTTCTTCACTCAGGGTGGTGACGAAGAGGAATCCGATGAAGAAGATAATGACTTCGGTTCCAGCACTCCCCGTCGCACGAAGAAGATTGATGCCAAGGCCGCCCTTATCGACATGGGCGTGAACTTCCCGGCTGGTTCCTCTGCTCGCTACTCTCACGCTACCGGCCAGCTGACCGTGGTGAACACAATTGAAGAACTGGACACCGTTGAGGAAGCTATCAACACGGTGCGCCAGCAGATGCCCAAGATGGTGAAGGTGAGCGCCAAGTTTGTGGAAATCTCTCAGACAAATGAGGAAGAACTTTCCTTTGACTGGGTAGTCAATCCCTTCTCCATCAGTGATTCCGGCAAGACGTATCTTGGTGGTGTGAATGGTGCCAACTCTCTGCCGAACCGCCTTGTTGGCGATTTCGTGAGCTCGGGTGGCTCTGCGTTCAGCAATAACTACGGCGGTTCCGGTTCCTGGCCGATTTCCTCCAACAAGGCATTTGCCAGCACTGCGGATACCATCACCAATGGTCTCGTAACGGGTGGTCTGCGCACTGGCTCTGGTGCCATTACTTCCGGTGCTCTCCAGAATCTGATTACGTCTGGTTCTGCAGGTGCTTCTGCAACGGCCAGCCCTGCTCCCGGTGTGATGTCTCTGTCCGGTATCTATGATTCCGGTTCCTACCAGATGATTATGCGCGGTCTGTCCCAGAAGAAGGGTGTGGACGTGATGTCTGCTCCGAGCCTGGTAATCAGCGGCGACGAGGAAATGACCTATGCTCCGCAGCCCGACCAGCTGGCTTCTGACCAGAATGATGAGACCGGTTGCGCCAAGATTGAGGTGATTCGCCGCTTCGTTTACCCGACCGAGTACGATGAGCCCCAGATTCAGAGCTCTGGCAACAACTACAACAACAACAACGATAACAACAATGGTTATAGCGGCAGCATGCCCGTTGCAGCTCCGGCCAACCCCTCCAGCTGGGGTGTTGAAGAAGTTGGTGTAATGCTTCGTTTCCAGATTGAACCCCTCAAGGAAGGCAGTGGCGACATTGTGCACTTCAAGCGCTTTGAAATCCGCGTGATTGACTTCGAAGGTTTCGTGAACTACGGTTCTCCGATTACCGCCGGTATTACCAACCAGAAGACGATTGAGCACATCACCCTGACGGATAACCGCATTGATATGCCCATCTTCAGCCGCCGCTACATCAACTCCAACCCCTGCGTGTATGATGGTCACACCATCGCCCTCGGTGGTATGATTCAGGATGAAGTGCAGAAGGTGGAAGACAAGGTGCCCGTATTCGGCGACCTGCCCCTTATCGGCCGTCTCTTCCGCAGCAATGCTGAGTCTCACATCCGCAAGAACCTTATGGTGTTCGTGACCGCTGATATTATCGACCCGTTCGGTAAGCCGCTGCGCAAGCGCGACACTGGTACCAGCGTGGGTGGTACATCCAGCTCCGTTCCCGGCCTCTTCCCGGATGACGGTCTGGTGAACCCCTGATCTGACCAGGTTCAATGGTAATTTTGCCCCGCTCCACTCCTGGAGCGGGGCTTTTGTATGGGCGGTAGATAAGATTTTTTTGCTTTTTAGTGAAATTTTACTTGCCATACGCGTCGGAGTGTGTTAAATTGTCCTTGCGCTGGTACAGGCCGGTGCTGAAATAAAAGTCTGGATCGTCTAGAGGCCTAGGACTCGCGCCTTTCACGCGCGCAACACGGGTTCGAATCCCGTTCCAGATGCTGACGCTTCCACCTCACGGTGGAATCGTTTTTGTTACCCGGTTTTTATTCGTTTGGATATGTCTTCATTGCTGCACAGGCTGATGGATAAGGGTGAGTTGAAGCGTTTGCTTATCCTTATGACTCCTCTGTATATTGCTACGCTCATGAACATGGGGATGGGCGTGGTGGATACCATGGTGGCAGGCAAGGCAGGGGCTGAACAACTTGGTGGTGTTGCACTCGGCACATCGGTGACTGTTCCTATCCTGGTGGCAGTCGGTTCGGTTCTCACGATTATTGGTCCTATGATATCGCGCCTGCGAGGCGCAGGCTGCGAAGGGAAGGTGGGGCTTCTGTTGAACAATGCCAAGATACTGGCATGTTTCCTCATGCTGGTCGAGGTGCTTGCTTTGGTGGCCGGTGCATTTGTCTTTTCGTTGGTGTCCGACGATGCTGAGATGGTGAGCGTAGCGCAGGAGTATTTATTCTACCTGGTGCTGGCTGTGCCTTCCAGTGTGATGCTCCGTGCGCTTCAAGGGCATTTCGAGGGATATGGCCACACTCGACCTGCAATGATAGTGTCTTTTGTCGGGCTGCTTCTGAATATACCCCTTAATTATATATTTGTGTTCGGGTGGGGGGTAATTCCGGCCATGGGCGGTGCCGGTTGCGGCCTTACGACTACTATTATACATTACCTGATGGCGGCAGCGTTGCTGCTTATCATGTATGCAGACCGCCGCTATGTCCGCAATGTATCTCACATGTGGGCGATGCGGGCGCCTGAGTGGAGGGTAGTGCGCGATATTTTCACCAAGGGACTGCCGCTCGGCGTTGCCTCGCTTTGCGAGATGAGTTTCTTCTGTGTGGTGACTCTGGTGATTGCTCCGCTGGGGGCGCTCGCCGTGGGAGCTCACCAGATTGCCATCAATGTTTCTGCTGTTCTATTTACTTTCCCGCTTTCCCTGAGTATTGCGGCGTCCATTCGTTCGGCCTATCATATCGGCGCTCAGGATAAAACTCGCTTTGATGCTCTGGTGCGCACGTGTCTGAGCTTTACCATGCTTGTGGTGGCGCTGGCTTCGCTGTTCACAGTGTTGTTCCGCCGGGAGATTATCGGGCTCTATACGGACGATGTAGCCATTATTGAACTGGCGTCCGGTCTGCTGTTGCTCTGCGCTATCTATCAGCTTTCTGATGCAGTGCAGGCGCTCATGTGTGGATTGTTGCGCGGCTGCCACGATACGCAGTCGATTACCTGGGCGAATATGTTCTCCTATTGGGTAATTGGTTTCCCACTGGCATGTGTCCTTATCCGCACCGATTGCATAGTTCCCGCGCTCGGCCCTGCGGGCGCCTGGGTGAGCTTTGTTGTGGCTCTCACTATAACTGCAGGCCTGCTCAGCTGGCGTTTTGTCTGTGCGCGCCGCCGTGTTTTTCAAAAAAATGCACATTGAGAGAGAAAAGTCTCATTATTTTGCTTGACGCATCGGTGTGTTGAGCGTATAGTAGGTGCCCCGCACTACAGGTGTAGTGTGGACTTAACACATACCAAGAAAACACAAACGATGAAGACCCACGTGAAGAAAGGTGATAATGTAGAAGTTATCGCCGGCAAGAACAAGGGCAAGCGTGGTGTTGTTCTTTCCGTAAATGCCAAGAAGCAGACCGTGACGGTTGAGGGTGCTCGCGTCCTCAAGAAGGCTACCAAGCCCACCGAAGCTGACCCTGAAGGCGGCATCAAGGAAATCGACGGCGCCATCCACATCTCCAATGTGAAGAAAGTGAGCTGATGCCGCAAGGCTGAAACTCCGCGCTTAAGCCATCACTAAACTAACTTATTAACAAGAGCTGACCCGCTAATATTATGAGCACACCTACATTGCTTACATACTACAAGGAGAAGGTCACCAAGGCCCTCCAGGCGAAGCACAACTATGCCAACGTGCATCAGATTCCCCGTCTTGAAAAGATTGTGGTGACCACGTGCATGGGCAAGCACCCCGACCGCAAGCAGGCTGTTGAGGATGCTGTTGCTGAAATCGCCAAGATTACCGGCCAGAAGCCGGCTATGACCTACGCCCGCAAGAGCGTTGCTAACTTCAAACTCCGCGAGGGTGAAGTCCTCGGCGCCCGTGTGACGCTGCGTTCCACCCAGATGTGGGAGTTCCTCGATCGCTTCATTAACATTACCGCCCCCAACATTCGTGACTTCCGTGGCCTGCCCACCAAGTCCTTCGACGGCCGCGGTAACTATGCCATCGGTATTCCTGATCAGTCCATCTTCCCCGAAATCGAGCTGGATCAGATCAAGCGTAACATCGGTTTCGACATTATCTTCGTAACTACCGCCAACACGGACGAAGAGGGTCGCGACCTGCTTGCCGAGCTGGGTATCCCCTTCCGCAAGCCCACCAAGAAGACTGAAGAAAACGCCTAACTAAATTACGATTATGGCAGTATTAAGTGATCCTATCGCAGATTTCCTCACCCGCGTGAAGAACGCCGGCATCGCCCGCAACGAGGTCTTCACCGCTCCCTACTCCGGCATCAAGGCTGAGATCGCCCGCATCCTGCAGGCTGAAGGCTACATCTGGAGCTACGAGATCGTTGGTGAAGGCAAGGACAAGGCCATCAAGGTCAAGACCAAGTTCACGAACGAGGGTAAGTCCATTGTAACGGAAGTAAAGCGCGTGTCCAAGCCGGGCCGTCGCGTGTACGTTCCCTCCGCCGAGATCCCGACCGTGATGAACGGCCTTGGTATCTCCATCGTTTCCACCTCTCGCGGCATGATGACGGGTGCTCAGGCCCGCAAGCAGCAGATTGGTGGCGAGCTCATCGCTCTCGTATGGTAACATTAACCCCTGACCTGATATAATAAAATGTCTCGAGTAGGTAAAAAGACTATCACCGTTCCCGCCGGCGTGACCGTGACGATCAACGGTGCTGATGTTACCGTAAAGGGTGCTAAGGGTGAGCTTAGCTGGACGATGCCCGCTGGCATCTCCGCCGCTCAGGAAGGCGACGTTCTGACCGTTTCCCGTGCTAACGAGGACCGTCAGGTGCGCGCTCTGCACGGCACCAGCCGCTCCCTGATCGCCAACATGATTGAGGGTGTATCCAAGGGCTTCGAGAAGAAGCTTGAGATTGTAGGTGTGGGTCTGAAGGCCGCTGTGAAGGGCAATGTGCTCGACCTGGCTCTCGGTAAGTCCCACCCCATCCTTCACCCCATTCCTGCCGGTCTTACCGTGACGGTGGCCGACAACACCAAGGTGACGGTGGCAGGTATCGACAAGCAGCTTGTCGGTCAGTTCGCAGCAGAGGTGCGCGGTTACTATCCCCCCGAGCCGTACAAGGGCAAGGGTGTCCACTACGTGGGCGAGTACATCCGCCGCAAGGAAGGCAAGAGCGTTGGCAAGTAATCATTATCATCTCAAACCCTTTAAAAGTTTACTAGAAGAATATGAGCACTATCAATCGCAAAGCCATCCGTGCCCGCGTTCATACGCGTATCCGCAAGAAGCTTGCCGGTACGCCTGAGCGTCCCCGTCTGGCTGTCAATTTCTCTAACCAGCACGTATATGCCCAGGTGATCGATGACACCAAGGGTGTGACTCTCTGCAGCGCCTGCACCAAGCAGCTGGAGCTGAAGAAGGCCAACCTGGAGACCGCCGCTAAGGTGGGCGCCCTTGTTGGTGAGCGCGCGCTGGCCGCTGGTATCACTGAGGTCGTATTCGACCGCGGTGGTTTCCTCTACCACGGGAAGGTGAAGGCTCTGCCCGACGCCGCTCGTGAGGCTGGTCTGAAATTCTAAAGAAGAAAGGTTTATAGAAAAATGAACACTGAAGAAACGAAAGCTCCGGCCGAAGAGACGCAGGCTGTACCCGCCCCGCAGCAGCGCGGTGGTCGTGGTTCCCGTCGCGATGGCAACCGTCCCGGCCGCGGCCCGCGCCGTGAGGGTGGTCGCCGCAACGAGACTCCCGTTGAGGAAGGTCCTCAGCTGATGGAGAAGGTTGTGTACGTGAACCGTTGCGCCAAGGTTGTTAAGGGTGGCCGCCGCTTCTCCTTCTCCGCCCTCATCGTTGTGGGTGACCAGAAGGGCAAGGTTGGCTACGGCTTCGGCAAGGCTAACGAAGTTTCCGACGCTATCCGCAAGGGTACCGACGCAGCCAAGCGCGCTATGAAGAAGGTGACCGTGGTGAACGAAACCATCCCGCACGAGACTTACAGCGAGTTCGGTGGCGCCAAGATCGTTCTGAAGCCCGCAGCTTCCGGTACCGGTCTTGTGGCCAGCGCCAAGGTGCGTTCCGTGCTTGAGGCTGCCGGCGTGAGCAACATCATCGCCAAGTCTCTGGGTTCCTCCAACGCCGCCAACGTGGTGAAGGCCACCATGCAGGCCATGCTCAGCATGCGCACTGCTGACCAGGTGCTCTCCGCCCGTGGCAAGAAGAAGAAGGACGCTTCCATCTGATTTAAACCACCAACCATAGATATTCAAGAATCATGTTGACTCTCGACAATCTCCAGCCGAACCCGGGTGCCAAGCATCGCAAGAAGCGCCTCGGTTGCGGTGAAAGCTCCGGCCTGGGCAAGACCTGCGGCAAGGGCAACAAGGGCCAGAAGGCTCGTTCCGGTGGCTCCATCCGCCCCGGCTTCGAAGGTGGTCAGATGCCCCTTCATCGTCGTCTGCCGAAGAAGGGCTTCAACAACGCCCGCTTCCAGTCCACCATCGCCATTGTGAACCTGAACCAGCTCGAGGCCTTCTTCGAAGCCGGTGCCACGGTGACCGAGAACGAACTGCGCGCCATGGGCCTCGTGAAGGGCCAGGCCGACGCTGTGAAGCTCTTGGGCAATGGCAACCTTTCCAAGGCTCTGAACGTGACCGTCGATTTCGCCAGCGCTTCTGTTGCTGCCAAGATCGAGGCCGCCGGTGGCACCCTCACGGTGCTCAGCGCCCAGTAAAGGGAATCAGGCTCAGCAATGAGCCTTTGCAAAAACTTGACACAGAGCCGGGCAGCGCAGCGCTGCCCGGCCACTGTGTAAGAAAGGGGAAGGGTTTTTATAAATCAATCTACTTTTCTAAGCATCAATTCGGTGCGTGAAAATATCAGCTGCCTGCCGGGCTGCCGCACCACCCCCGCTGCACAACAGACTTCTATCACATCTTAACAACCCAGGAAACTATGATTTCTGCATTTGCTAACAGCATGAAGGTACCGGAGCTCCGGAGCCGCATCCTCTTCACCCTGGCCATGATAGTTATCGTGCGCCTTGGTGTGCACCTGCCCCTGCCGGGCGTGGACGTAGCCGAGCTGGCCCGCTGCGTGGCCGAGGCTTCCAAGGAAGGCGACAGCCCCCTCGGCGCGCTTGGTTCGATTCTGACCATTTTCTCCGGTGGTGGTCTGCAGCAGTGTGGTATCTTTGCTCTGGGTATCATGCCCTACATTTCCGCCTCCATTATGACCCAGCTTCTGGGTGCGGTGCTGCCGTCCTGGCAGAAGATGATGCGCGAGGAGGGCGGCCGCCAGAAGATGACCAAATACACCCGTATTCTGGCCATCATCATTGCTGTTGTGCAGGGCTACTTCCTGACGCAGACTCTGCGCAATCCCTCTTCCATCGGTCTGAATGCGAATGACCTCGTGATGAACCCGGGCATCATCTTCACCCTTACCACGATTTTCATCATCGTGACCGGCACCATGTTCCTCATGTGGATTGGTGATCAGATTACCGAGCGCGGTGTGGGCAATGGTATCTCCCTCATCATTTCCGTGAACATCATTCATGCTCTTCCGGGTGCTTTTGCAGTGGCCTGGCAGTACTGCGTGATGAAGGGCACTGAGCTCAACCCGCTGGGTTCCCTCGGCATGGTGGCCCTGATTCTGTTCATGGTGCTTGTGGTGGCTCTGGTCATCATTGTGAGCCAGGCTCAGCGCCGCATTCCGGTGCAGTATGCCAAGCGTGTGGTGGGCCACGGCAAGATGATGCAGGGTGGCACACAGTACCTGCCGCTCAAGCTCAACTACTCCGGCGTGATGCCCGTTATCTTCGCCACGGCCATTCTTGCCCTGCCGCAGATGCTGGTGCAGCAGATGTTCTCCCAGGACAGCTGGGTGGTTGGTCTGGTGGCCAACTGGCTTTCTCCGAACGATTTCCCCTACTATATCATCTCTGCCATCATGATTTACTTCTTCTCGTACTTCTGGGTGGCTACGATGTTCCAGCCTCAGCAGATTTCTGAGGACCTGAAGCGCAGCGGTGGTTACATTCCCGGCGTGCGTCCCGGCCCCCCCACGGCCAAGTACCTGGACGACACCATGAGCCGCCTTACCTTCTCTGGTTCTCTGTTCCTGACGCTGATTTACTTCCTGCCGAGTCTTCTTTCCGTATGGGGTGGTCTGCCCATGCTGGTGACCCAGTTCTTCGGTGGTACCTCTCTGCTCATTCTGGTGGGTGTGCTGCTGGATATGATGCGCCAGGTGGAGGCTACGCTGCTGCAGAAGAACTACGATGGCTTCATGAAGAAGGGCAAGATTCGCGGCAAGTACAGCCACCTGCAGGGTACCGGCAATGCCGCTGAGGGGCGTGGCGTGGTCATCCTCTGGGTGATTATCTCCCTCTTCGTTCTCGCAGGTGCCATTATCCTG
>JAZOTV010000063.1:0-12459 GCA_045657815.1 Akkermansia sp. | reverse complement strand
GGCGGCCACCTTGTACTATATAGCCATCAGTAGTATCCCTTGTACATATCAGCAGCTGAGTGGTGCGCTGAAGTGGGGTATTCGTTTGAGCCTCGGGGTTTGTTTGCTTGCCATAGCTATGCCGCTGCTGGGGATACGCGGCGGCGTTAGTGTTATGGAGCTCGGAGATGCTGCCATGAACACACGCTTTAGCATGTTTGTGACGATAAGTACATACGGTATATTCTTCCTGTATGGCTGTAACCCCATGATTCATGTTCTGATGTCGGCCAGGTTGCTGGGTGGCTGTCTTCTTTGCATTGTGGGTATCCTTTTGTCGGGCTGGCGAGAAACTTTCATGAGTTGCTCTTTTGTTATTGCTGCTCTTGCTATTGTTAAGCGTGAATTGTGGTGCATCGCTCTTATGGGGCTTCTGGCATATGGTGGCCTGTTGTATTTGAGTGCAGAAGGTATTGTCGAGAAATTTCCCATGGGTGTGCAGCGTTGCCTTTCTGTTGCGCCCGGAATTGAAATTTCGCGAGATGTACGTGAAGATACGGAGCATTCCTCGGAGTGGCGAGTAGAGATGTGGCGCTGGGCTCTGGACTCCCGAACCGGCTACATTGTGGACTACGTCTGGGGGGATGGCTTTGGTCAGTCTGTGGATTATGTGCGCCGCGAGACGACATCCATGATGCGAGGTACAACCCGTTATGGTGATCAGGATTTCTATGCGAGAACCGGAACATGGCACAGCGGCGTCATTACATCCATTCATCGCCTGGGGTATGTCGGACTGGCCATCATTACAATGGTGTATCTGTATGGTATCGGTATGATGTTCCGTGTGTGCATGGCATTAAAGGGAACTCCGATGTATTTTCCGGCTATCTTTTTCCTTCTCCCATATGCAGGCGAACCGTCCTTGTTCTTTATTTCTGCCGGTACAATTCCTAAATTCTTTGCAACCTACACATACCTCGCTCTGATTAAGCTCTTCTATTGCGTGGGGCGGGAGCAGGGATTCATTGTACCCCTGGCCATGCAGCGGCATTACGTGCCTCTGCTTATTCGCGAACAGGAGGAGGCGTCAAGCTGAAGCAACAGAAAAGCCGCAGAGTTCGACCTCTCTGCGGCTTTTCTGATATTGGCGTCAGGCTACTCACGAAGCCCACCAGCGCACTGTTGATTAGTGGCGGAGGGAGAGACGCACAAGGAGATCCTTGTACAGATCCGGGTTGGTGCGCTTGGCGTAGTCCAGCATCTTACGGCGGCGGGCCACCATCATGAGCAGGCCACGGCGGGAAGCGTGGTCATGCTTGTTAGCGATGAGGTGCTGAGTAAGGTGGGCGATGCGCTTGGTAAGCACAGCAACCTGGAAACCGGTGGAACCGGTATCGTTCTCGTTCGTCTTGAAGTCGTTAACGTTGATTTCGCTCATTTTATTATCTTGTGTTAGTGGTTGATTTTTCGTGGCTGCGGCAAATCGACCTACAAGGTGAGTGGATAATAGCACTAATCCCACCATTTGCAAGCCTAAAAGCACATATTCTTTATTAAAAACGCTCTAACATGTAGTAACAGCGCATTTTCTGCTTGCCACTGCGGGTATCTGTGGTAAGCTGAGCTCATGGAACTACTCATGCCTGGATTTGATTCTGCTCGTGCTGTTTTTTGCACCATAGCCTGGGCCGCTACGCTGCTGGCTGCTCTAATGTTTGTAATATCCTTCTTCACGGATTTTGATGGAGGGGAGGGCGATATGGCTGCTGGTGAAGGGGCAGATACCGGCATGTTCTCATTTCGAGCGGTAGTCGGCTTTTTTCTTGGCTTCGGCTGGGGTGGGTATATCTGCCAGCAATCCATGGGAGATGTATTCTGGTCCTGTGGCGTGGGGCTGGCCGTTGGTGTTTTCATGTTTGTGCTGGTGGCCATGCTTATTCGCATGATATATGGTCTGCGGTCAGATGGTAACATTGCCCCGGACAGTCTGGTGGGGCTCACTGGCACGGTGTATGTGAGCATCCCTCCGCATGGTGAACCTGGAGGCCAGGTGCAGGTGGCTCATCCGAACCAGCTTATCACTATTGCCGCTGTGCAGCAGGGGGCAGAACTTCTGCCTGCCGGCACCCGTGTCACGGTCATCGCCTCTGCTGTCGGACAGGTGACGGTGAAACCTCTTCTTTGATAACACAACAACCCCAAAAGACTGATTATGATTGAAAATGCAATCCAGATCGCTGCTGCTTCAGGCGGAGCAAGCAATATCGTAGCCATTATCATACTGGTGGCTTTCCTGCTGGGCACTGTGGTGTGGCTTTTCAGCCGCTACAAGATGTGCCCGTCCGATAAGATTCTCATTGTCTACGGTAACGTGGGCGCAGGGCGTTCTGCCAAGTGCATACATGGTGGTGCCACCTTTATCATGCCTATCGTGCAGAGCTATGCCTTCATGGATCTGAATCCGATTAATATTGATGTGCCGCTCAAGGGGGCTCTCTCCAGCCAGAATATCCGTGTGGATGTGCCGTCCTCCTTCATCGTGGGTATCAGCACTCAGCCTGAAATCATGCAGAATGCCGCCAGCCGCCTGCTGGGCCGCACTCGTCAGGATATCCGCGACCTCGCTTCGGAAATCATCATGGGCCAGATGCGTGTGGTAATTGCCTCGCTGACCATTGAGGAAATCAATGCTGACCGTGAGAAGCTCATCAAGGGCATTACCGGCGGTGTGGATGTAGAGCTGCACAAGGTGGGGTTGTACCTGATTAACGCCAATATCACCGATATCCGTGATGCGTCCGGCTATATCGCTGCGCTTGGTCAGGAAGCCGCTGCCCGCGCCATCAACGATGCCATGATCAAGGTGGCAGAGGAAACCCGCCGCGGCGAAATCGGCAAGGCCGAGGCTCTGCGCGAGCAGACGGTGCAGGTGGCCATGGCCAATGCTGCTGCTGTGGAAGGCAACAACGAGGCTCAGATGAAGGTGGCCGATTCCAATGCCCGCCTCAAGGTGCGCCAGGCAGAGGCTGCACGTATTGCTCTGGTGGCTGAGAAGGAACAGGCTGCTCAGGCAGAGGCTGCCGGCTATATCGCAAACCGCGAGGCTGAAATGAAGCGTGCCGAACTGGAGCGTGCTACCCAGACGGCCAATGAAATCGTGAAGGCAGAAATCCTGAAGCGCAAGCAGGAAATTGCCGCAGAAGCCGTGGCTTCCGTCATGGTGAAAGAACAGCAGGGTAAGGCTGATGCTCTCGTGATTGAGAAGGAAGCTGAAGGTCTTGCCGCCACCAAGCTTGCCAAGGGTGAGGCCGATGCTCTTCTCCTCAAGAAGAAGGCTGAGGGTGAAGGCCTGGAACTTGTGGGCCGTGGTAATGCTGCCGCCATTCAGGCTGCGCTGGAGGCTAAGGCTACTGGTTTCCGCCAGATTGTGGCCGCCGCTGGCGATGCCCGCGCTGCCTCCGGTCTGCTTGTCACGGAACAGCTGCCCACTATCGTTGAAACCCAGGCCAGCGCTATCCGCAACCTTTCCTTCGATAAGGTGGTGGTCATGGGTGGTGGTGACAGTAAGAGCGGTTCTGTGGGTGGTTTTGTGCAGAATCTGGTCACCGGCACACTACCGCTGCATGAGCTGGCTCAGAGCGTAGGTGTGCAGCTGCCGGATTATCTTGGCAAGAGCACAGAGGCGTCTTCTGTCTCCGAGCCTTCAAAGAGCTGATGTGAATTCAACTCTGAGTAAAAGAGAATCCCCCGGGCTGCATGGCCCGGGGGGATTCTCTTTTAATGCTTCGGAGCGCGTGAGGCGGGGGGTGGCAGAACCCGCTGTGCATGCACGATGGAATCGGCCATGTTCCTCACTGTTTCCTCCAGAATGTTGCAGAGGTGACTGCCGGCGCGGAAATCAGCCGGGGCAAAGAAGTCTACGCGGTGCTGGGTGGATTTCAGGGCATAGCATTTCTGGAAACTGCGGCGTGATTCGTCATCCGGGTTGTACACCGCCACGCTCAGCCCACCCTGCTGGCGCATTACGGTGAAACAGGGCACATCTGTGGGCCCGTCTCCGATATAAATCATATGCTCAAAGGGTATGGGGCGCAAATCGCTGTCCATGTGGTCATTTACGTCCTCAATGTAATTGAGCATGCCTTTATTGATGCGGAAGAGGTATTGGGTCTTGCTTGTGTGGGAAATGACCCGCTTGGGGAAACTGATGCGGCCATCCTGCTCACTGAATTCGCAGCCGAATACCTCGCGCATATACGGACGGATGATGGAGCCGTCCAGTATACTCTTGATGCCGCTGGAGATAATGTAGAACTCCACCCGTACCCCGGCAAAGCGGTGTTCCTTGCTCAGGGCTCGTTCCTCGAATCTCTGGAAGAATTCTGGAATTCCTTTGTAGTAGGTAAGCTTCTTGCCCAGCTCGCGCAGGTGCTCATTGCTCACACCGTCCAGACTCAGCGTGTCGAGAATCTCCTTCAGGTAGCTTAATTCGCCATCCCACCCTTCATCCCGGCTGCGCTCATTGCATTTGCGCCAGAATTGTTCGGCGTTGATGCCATATTCCGGAAACAGGGTATCCTCCTGCATATTGTGGGGGCTCAGGGTCTGGTCAAAGTCAAAAATCAGTGCGATTGTATTCTGCGGAACAGCCATATCCTATGTTATAGTCCTTTATATGGGCTTCTGCAAGGAAAAAGGCGTTGTTTAATCCGAATAAATTACATTGACAAATGCCCGCTGATGGTATTGAATAGGGTGCATGAGAATCTGCCTTACTCTCTCCGTTCTTGCTGCCGCGCTGCTGGCTTCCTGCTCTCAGTACCAGACTCCCTGTATCACGAGCATGGCAGACCTCCCGCTCAAGTCCACTGAGCTGCCTGATGATCGCTGGCAAGAAGCTCCGCTTCGTGCCAATGCCCAGTATATTCTGTTTGGTGCTAATTCTGCCAGCGAAAAGGAACTGCGCATCGGCGATTACTACTTTCTGCGTTGGTATGATGCAGAACCTGCCAAGCCTGTGAAGGTGGAGATGCTTTACACGCAGGCTCTTACCGGGGCAGATGTGCTCACCCGGACGGTGGAGTACAATGAGCCCCGCCAGGAAGCAGGTGAGCGTAAGGAAACTTTTCATTTTTCCGGGCCCGAGCGTGCCAAGCGTGGCGATGTGATGACATGGAAGGTGAATCTGTACTGCGATGGTAAGCTGGTGGATTCTTTGCAGTCTTACCTCTGGGAGTAAGCGAATTCGCTTGACTTCCGGGCTGCGGTAGCGTATCCTTGCGCGCGCATGGCTACGGATATCAAATTCAAGCGTAACTTCTCCATTATTGCCCACATTGATCACGGCAAGACCACCTTGTCGGATCGTCTGCTGGAGTTCACCAACACCATCGGTGAGCGCGATAAGCAGGATCAGCTGCTCGATGCCATGGACCTGGAAAGGGAGAAAGGCATTACCATCAAGTCCCACCCCGTCACCATGCGCTACAAGGCCAAGGATGGCAATGTCTATGAGCTGAACCTGCTTGATACCCCCGGCCATGTGGACTTCTCGTATGAGGTGAGCCGCTCCCTTGCCGCCTGTGACGGCGCCGTGCTCATCGTGGACGCCGCTCAGGGTGTGGAGGCTCAGACCCTCGCCAACATGCACCTGGCTGTTGAGCAGAACCTGGAGATTGTGCCTGTGGTCAACAAGATTGACCTCCCCAGCACCAACCTGCCGCAGGTTTACCGCCAGCTGGAGGAAATCGTCTGCATTCCCAAGGAGGAGGCCATTCTCTGCTCTGCCAAGGCCGGCATCGGCATTGAGGATGTGCTGGAGGCTATCGTAACCCGTGTGCCCGCCCCCAAGGTGATGGAGGATGATAACCACCTGCGTGCCCTCGTGTTCGACTCCGTGTACGATGCCTACCGCGGCGTGGTGTCCTATGTGCGACTGGTGAGCGGCCGTGTGGCCCGCGGCATGAAGGTGAAACTTTTCGCAACGGATGAGACCTACGAAGTGAAGGAAGTCGGTATCTTCACCCCCAAAATGCAGGCCACGGACGAGCTGCATACCGGTGATGTGGGCTACATCATTGCCAACATGAAGAGCGCCGCCGATGTGAAGATTGGCGATACCTATACCAACCTGGCCGACCCCTGCAGCGAGCCGCTGCCTGGCTTCAAGGAAATCCGTCCCATGGTGTTCTCCGGCATCTACCCCGTGGATTCCGGCGATTACGAGGCGCTGAAGGCCGCCATGGCTAAGCTGCAGATTAATGATGCCGCCTTCACCTACATGGGCGAGAGCTCCGTGGCTCTCGGCTTTGGTTTCCGCTGCGGTTTCCTCGGTCTGCTGCACATGGAAATCATCCAGGAGCGCCTGCGCCGCGAGTTCAACATGGACGTGATTTCCACCTATCCCTCCGTGATTTATGAGGTGCGCAAGACCGACGGCGAGGAGATTAACGTGGATAACCCCAGTATTCTTCCCGAGCCGCAGGAGATTGATGAAATCCGCGAACCCATCGTCAAGGTGTTCATCATGATTCCCAGTGAATACATCGGCGCTATCATGAGCATCGTGATGGAGAAACGCGGTGAACTGACCCACACGGAGACGATTGACGATACCCGCGTAATGCTTACCTGCCGCATCCCCATGGCTGAAATTCTGGTGGACTTCAACGATAAACTCAAGAGCGCTACCCGTGGCTATGGATCCATGGACTATGAGTATGACGGCTACCAGGCTGCCAAACTCGTGAAGATGGACATGATGATTGCCGGTGAGCCGGTGGATGCCTTCTCCATGATTGTGCACCGCGACCGCGCCGAAGCCGTGGGCCGTGAGCTTGCTACCAAGCTTAAGGATGTGATTCCCCGCCAGCTTTTCACCGTGGCCATTCAGGCCTGCATCGGCGGTAAGATTATCGCCCGCGAGAGTATTTCCCCCATGCGCAAGAACGTGACCGCCAAGTGCTACGGCGGTGACGTGACCCGCAAGCGCAAGCTGCTGGAGAAGCAGAAGGAAGGTAAGAAGCGCATGAAGGCCATCGGTAAAGTGAGCATTCCTCAGGAAGCCTTCATCAACGTGCTTAAGAGCGGCGACTAATATGCGAAGGCTTTTTTCAGCCCTGTCTCTGCTGTATGCAGCGATTGGCAGCTACTATGTGCTGGAATCGGCTCTGGAATATCCGGAGTCGATTCAGGCTTTGGCGGTGCTGGCCTGGGCCCCGGCGCTGGTGGTTTTTCTTCTGGTCTGCCCCTGGCTGGGAGGTAAGAAATGGGCAGATTCATTGCCCGTTGCAAACTGGGTTACGCTGGTGCCATGCCTTGCTACCATGGCTTTCTTTTTCCTGTTGATGAGCGACGGCACATCGCCGTCTTACTGCCGGAGCGATGTGGAGGAACTATTACTTGGGGCCGGGCTGTTTGTAGCCCCCTTGGCGGCTATGCTGGTTGCCGCTACCTATGTCTTCAGCCTGGAGATGGTGTACCTGTTCCGTTGGGCAACAAAGAATTCGTAACTGAGCCTCATGCGCCGCCTTGCAGCAAGCCTGATATTGCCGTACCTGGTGTTGAATGCATATAATCTGCATGATGCATCATGGCCTGCTGAGGCGATTTGTATTGTATTCGGGGTGGTGGTGCTGATTCCGGCGTTCATTCTGTTTCTGCTGGTCTGGCCCCGGCTGGCCGGTAAGCGCTGGGCCGATGCTCTGCCGGCTGAGTTGATGATAACTATACTGGTCTGCCTGGCCTGGATGTTTTTTGTAACCTGGATGACCATGGTGCGCCCGGATTGCTGCGATAAGTGCCAGGATGGTGACATGATGATGGGTGTCCTGTTTGTCCTGACTCCGTTGTTCGGCGGGGTGCTTGCCCTTATTTACGGCATCAGCCAGACGATAATCATGTTCGTGCAGTGCATGCGCCAGAAAAAGAGCCGCAGTTGAACCTGCGGCTTTTTCTTTGGTCTTAGCGCTGGGCTTTGAGGTCCTGCATCAATTGGGCATTGGAATGGCATTTCTTCAGGAAGAAAAGCAGGCGTTCCATGGCCTCTGTGGGCTTGTGGTTGGCCAGTCCGCGGCGGATGAGGCGCACTTTCTCCAGCCAGAGTTCGGGCAGGATGAGTTCCTCGCGGCGCGTGCCGCTTTTCAGGATGTCTACGGCGGGGTATATGTACATCTCCGCAATGCGGCGGTTGAGCACCAGCTCCATGTTACCCGTGCCCTTGAACTCCTGGAAAATGAGATCATCCATGCGGCTGTTGGTTTCCACCAGCGCCGTGGCCAGGATGGTTAGGGATCCGGCGCCGCGTGTGTTGCGGGCGGCGGCAAAGAGGCGGCGGGGTGTCTCCAGCGCGCGGGCATCGATACCACCGCTCATGGTGCGGCCGCTGCCGCGCTCTGCGTTGTTGTAAGCGCGTGCGAGGCGGGTGATGGAGTCCAGAAGGATGAGTACGTGTTTCCCGGTCTCCACGAGGCGCTTGGCGCGTTCAATGGCCAGCTCGGCCATGCGGCAGTGCTCTCGCACGTTGCTGTCATTGCTGGAGGCGAAGATTTCTGCCTGGGGCAGGGCGCGTTTGAACTCGGTTACCTCCTCCGGGCGTTCATCTACCAGCAGCACCATGAGGTGCAGGTCTTCGCCGTAGTTCTCGATAGCTCCTTCGGCAATGTGCATGAGAAGCGTGGTTTTGCCGGTGCGTGGCGGGGCCACGATGAGGCCGCGCTGCCCGCGGGCCACCGGTGCCATGAGGTCCATCGTGCGGGTGGTGTAGCGCGAGGAAGTGGTCTCGAAGGAAAGGCGGTGGGTGGGATTGACGGCCTTCAGATCATCGAAATGCGGGCTGGCGGCAGCCTCTGCCGGCTCGAGTCCGTTCACCTTCTGCACTGAGATGAGCTGGTGGCCGCGTTCGTAGCGCTGGGCCATGCCGGTGAGCTGCACGCAGGGGCGCAGCCGCAGCTCGGAAATGATGTCTGCCGGCACATAAATGGCCGAATCGGAGGGTGCCCAGTCATTATCCGCTGTGCGGATGAAGCCGAATCCCTTGTTGGTGATTTCCAGAATGCCGGTGATGCTTTCCGGCTCGCCGACAGGGACAAAGGCGCGCCCCTGGGGCTGGTTCTGGGGGGGATTCTGCTTATTCCTGTTTTTCTGGGGCTTGTTGTTGTGCCGCTGTCTGGAGGATGATTCCCGACGCCCGGTATTGCCACCCTGGCGTTCCTGTCGGGGTGCATTGCTTTCATCTCCCTGTTGGCGCGGACGGCGGTTGTGGTGGGTGCGCCTGTGGTTGCGCTGCTGCCGCTGGCTGTTCGGGGTATCTTCCGGTGCGGTCATGGCTCTCAGAAAAATTGAGCAGGTTATCAAGTGGGAAGGGTAGGCGGATTTGAGGCTTCCGCCTACCCTTCAGGATGGATATTGCAAATAGATGGATTTCGAGAATCAGAGCTGCTCAAGCACAGCCTCGTCGATTTCGAAGTTGGCGAACACATTCATGGTGTCGTCGTAGTCATCCAGCAGGTCATAGAGCTTCATGACCTTGCGGGCAACGGCTACATCAGAAATCATGGTGGGGTTCTGGGGCACGGAGATGAGTTTCATGCCGGTCACGTTCTTGCCGGCTGCACCCAGAGCTTCGGAAACGGTGCCTAGGTCGGTGGGGCCGCAGGTGAAAATCCACTCGCCGTCCTCGTCACCGGTTTCGAACTCGTCGGCGCCGCAGTCCATGGCCAGTTCCATGGCGGCATCTTCGTCGAGCGTGGCATCAATGATGCGCACCTCACCCTTGCGGTCAAATTGGTAGGAAACGGAGCCGGGGGTGCCCATGTTGCCGCCGTTCTTGGAGAAGATGGTGCGGATTTCGGAGGAGCAGCGGTTGGTGTTGTCGGTGGCAACCTCCACGATGATAGCTGTGCCCTCGGGGCCGTAGCCCTCGTAGGTGACTTCCTGAATGGCTTCGCCCTGGAGTTCGCCGGTACCCTTCTTCACTGCGCGGTCGATGTTGTCCTTGGGCATGGAGGCCGCCTTGGCGCCTTCAATGGCCGTGCGCAGGCGCGGGTTGGTATCTACATCGCCACCGCCGCTCTTGGCAGCCAGGGTGATTTCCTTGGAGAAACGGGCAAAAACCTTACCCTTCTTCGCGTCGGCCGCAGCCTTCGTGAACTTGATTTTGGACCATTTGTTATGACCGGACATAAATATACATGTGGGGGGTGAAATGAATCACAGACAGGGGAGGAGCTGCTCTGGTGTAACCCTGCTGGTCAGTAGCATGCCTTTCCTTGTGCGCCAGGGCGAAGACCAATCTCCGCTGCGCGGCCGCCTGCTGGTGCGGCTACCGGTGTAAACCGGATAAAAAAGAAAAATCGAGCTGACAGGATTCGAACCTGCGACCTCTTCGTCCCGAACGAAGCGCGCTACCAGCCTGCGCTACAGCTCGCTGCATAAAAGCCGGGGAAATTATACATGTAAAATTGGTTTTGGCAAGTATAAAATCACTTTTTTGCCGTAAAAAGACGAAAAAAAGCGCACCGCATGGCAGCAAAACCATGCGGTGCGAGGTTTCAGGAATCGGGGAGAGAACCGATATTGAGAAATTATTGCTTATCGCGGGTCTTGTACTCCTCGCGCATCTTGGCGTCATTGATGGCGTTGGCCTTGACCTTTTCCAGCGCGCGCTCGGCCTCGTACTGGATGGTTTCATCCTTATCAGCCTTGTACTTGGTGAGGATGTTCACCACCCATTCCTGGTCGCTGAGTGTGGCGAGCACCTTGATGACGCGCTCCTTCTGCTTGCGCAGGTTTTCCAGCTCCTTCTGCTTTTCCTTGAGGGTGGCGAGCTCAGGGTGAGAATCGCCAAGGTATTCGATGGAGTCGGGATCCGTCTTGAAGATGATGGCCTGCAGGCCGGAGGTGTCACCATAAGGGTTGTCGAAACACATGCTCAGCAGCTTGTCGGCCATGGCCTGGCTGCGGGGGCGATCCTGTTTCAGAATGGTGGCAATCACGTTCTCAATGGTGGCAAGCGCTTTGGGGTTATCGCTATTGGCTTCCTTCTGGGCCAGCACGTAATCCAGAATATCATCATTACCCCAGTAACCGATAAGAGTGGTACCGGCGCCGCTCCAGTTCTTGGAGGCCTCCAGTTCCTTCTTATAGAATTCGAGTGCGGCGGTGGAGCATGCGCGCCCGAGGGTGCCTGCAATGGCCACGTTGCTGCGCAGTTTCTCCGGCATGGTTCTGAAGATTTCGTCACCCACACGAGCCTTGGCTGCCGTGTCATCCATCATGGCGAGAATGTTGTCCAGGCAGATGCACAGGTTGCCAGCAAGTGTGTTGTCGGCCAGGTCACTCTTGAGAAGATCCATAATTTCCTTCACGTCGGCTTCCGTGACGCGCAGGCCGATGCATTCCCAGATGTTAGCCAGGTACTGGGTTTTCTGGGACCAGGGCTTGGCTGTCTGTTTTTCTGCCACAACCTTGGAGAGTTTCTTCAGACTTTCGTTCACACCCTTGGCGTTGGAAACAGCAATGCGCTGAAGCAGCCAGTGGAAGAGCCCGGGCTTGATGATGTTGCACTTCTTGCCCATGGTGTCGAAAATCATGTCGCGGATGGCCTCGTCCTGCTCGGCGGCGAGACCAAGGAGCAGGCAGGCGTTCTGGGCCACGCCCTCGGCGCGGGCGCCGTAGCGGGGCTTGCCGTTCTCACCCTTCACAAAGGGATCCACCACTACTTCCATAAGGGCTTTTGCATCTGACATGCTGCAGGCCACATCCACATTCTTCTTGTTGGCGTCGGCCATGCTTTCGATACCCTGCTTGTTGATGTCCTGAGCGCGGAGAAGCAGTTTGTTCGTGTAGTCGATATGGGCCTGAATGCGGGCGTTTTCTGCCTGTTTCTGCACAACCATGTAGGTGCATACACCAATGGTAACCACAAGCAGGCCGCAACCAGCCATGAAGGGTACAGTCTTCCAGATGGGAGTTTTCTGCTCCTCTGCCAGACGTGCCTGAACCTGGGCCATCTCTTCTTCGCTGATGGAGGGAGCAGCTTTCTTCTTTTTCTTTGCGGGGGCCGGGGTTGTGGTGCCTGCTTTGGCTGCGGGGGCCTCTGTTGCAGGAGCTGTGGCGGGCTTCTTCTTTTTCTTTACAGGGGCAGCAGCCGGTGTGGCATCGGTGCCATTCTCTGCCACGGGGGCTTCCTCTTCCACAGGTTCCTGCTCTGCCGGAGCTTCCTCTGCGGCCTGGGCTTCTGCTGCCTGCAGGGCAGCCATCTGGCGGTTGTACTCCTCCATCTGGCGGTTATATTCCTCCATCTGGCGTTCGTATTCTTCCTGAGCCTGGCGCATAGCTTCTGCCTCAGCGGCGGCTTGAGCCTCAGCTGCGGCCTTTGCTTCTGCTTCGGCCTGTGCTGCCGCAATAGCTGCTTCGTCTACTGCCGGTTCAGCCACAGGAAGTCGGGGGCCAAGCGGTCTTAGGAAGACAAATTAT
>JAZOTV010000062.1:0-3376 GCA_045657815.1 Akkermansia sp. | reverse complement strand
AATAAAATCTGTTTTACTGCCTAAATTTTAAGTTACGCTGAACTATCTGTCAAATCGCAGAGCAAACTTTTTCATAAAAAAGTTCCTGCCCGAGATAAACCCGGACAGGAACTTGAATTCGAGAGCTTATCAGGCCTCCCTTGCAGAAGCGTAACTCTCTGATGACCCGTAATCAGCAAAGAGAACATTGCCGAACTTCTGCATGGCATCCTGCTTCTTTCGGATGTTGGTGCGATAGTAAGCTCGATCCTGCTGGATATTCTCATGACCAACCAAGGCACAAGTCATATCTTCACCCACACCGGCATCTCGCAACGTGGTAACAGCATAGTTACGCAAGCCGTGGAAGCTCTTGGTGCTGACATTTCGCTGGCCGTTTGAGACCTTTACCTTCTGATTGCTGGCAATGCCTAACCCTTTCAGGTGTGTGATGAACTCTGTCGAGACATAACCGCTACTGCGGAGGTATTTATTCGCCATCTCCGGAAGCACATAAATCTCCGAGTCCTCCTGAATATCCTGGATTTCACGGAGTCGGGTGGCAAGCTGAGGTAACATGGGAACCTCAACTCCATATCCCGTCTTCTGGGTATCGAAGCTAATCACGCCTTTCTCGAAGTCGATATGTTCCCACTTGAGACAAGCACAGTCACCTATACGCTGCCCCGCTGTTCCTAAGCAGATGAGAACCATATCTCGCCAGACCTGCGGGAGTTCTGTCAGCATTCTTCTGATTTCTGCATGCGTGAAGAGCTCTCGCTTCATCGGGCGATCTTTGGGTAGATTAACACCGTTCAGCGGAGACCGCATAAGATAACCATCCCGAACAGCTGCATTAAATGCGCTTGCTATGCTGCACTTGTATCGTCTGACGGTTCCTGCGCTCACACGAGTTGTCTGATAATCAATGAAGTTCTGACACATCTCACGTGTGATGCGGTCGAGTCTCTTGAGAGCATCTGCACCAAGGAACTCCACGAATAATTGGAATGCTCTCGTTACATTCGAACGATTCTGCTCACCGCCGGCAATGTCAAAATTGTCGAGGTAATCTTTCAACGTGGGCACTTTTGTTCCTCCTGTAGCATCAGCAGCAGCCCGGAGTGCATCCATCTGCTTGTCTAATAGAACATCTCCTCGGGCAAGAGCTTCCATTCGCTCAGCCTGGGTCTGAGCCAGCTTCTTCAACTGAGCAGCCGTATATCCGACTTCTTTTATCTTAACTCCGGTACTTTTACGAACCAGCTTACCATTTACGTAGTAGCATGCGTACCAATCCTGTCTTCCTTTGCGCTTAATAACACTCGCCATAATTTATTCTATCTATTGAAAATTAAAGTCGTAGCTATTGCTACAGCTAAAATTCTAGAAGAAAGCGATAAAATTGCAAGGCCTGCAAGTTACTTTGTGTGCCATAGTACGTAATTTCTACACATGCCGTCCCATGAGCTCTTTTAACCTCCCAGTTCAGAGTCGGATAGAAGCTCAGTACAGCTCTTCCTCCGCCACCCAAAAAGTGGGCATATACAGGGGCCTTAAAGTGGGCATATGCAGGGCATATAAAGCGGGCGTATCTCAAATGTCGCACGATGTCCCGATTTGACGCATAAAATGCTGAAAAACAAAGAGCGGCAGTCGTAAAACTGCCGCTCTTTTCTGGTTTTATTTACGTCGGGCAAGCGGGATTCGAACCCACGACCCCTTGCACCCCATGCAAGTGCGCTACCAGACTGCGCTACTGCCCGAGATTATTTATCGCGCACCTTGCAGCGCGGCGACGGGCGAAGTATACACGCAGTTTTTAGGATTGTCAACTACTTTTTTTCATGATATGATTTTTTTGCCATGAAAAAGGTGAAAACCGCCGTAGTCGGAGCCAGTGGATATACTGGCCAGGAGCTTTTGCGTATTCTGCTGCGCCACCCGGGTGTGGAGCTGGTATGCGCTACGTCCCGCCAGTATGCCGGGCAGAAGCTGAGTGATTTATTCCCGCGTTTCCGGCATGTGCCGGGTGCAGATTTGTGCTTTACGGATTCTGATGTGGAGGCGATTGCCGCCACTGGGGCGGAAGCCGCTTTTCTGGCGCTGCCGCACGGGGTATCTGTAGAATACGGTCGCGGGCTGGTGGAAGCCGGTATCCGCGTGGTGGATTTGTCTGCCGACTTCCGTCTGAATGACCCGGCAGTATATGAAGAATTTTATGGCAAGCCTCACGCGGATGTGGAGCTGATGCAGGAGGCCCCCTACGGCATGCCTGAGTGGCACCGCGAGGAGATTGCCAAGGCCCGCATCGTGGGTTCCCCCGGTTGCTATCCCACGAGCATCATTCTGCCGCTGGTACCGCTGCTGAAAGCAGGGCTGGTACTGCCGGAGGATATTGTGGTGAACAGCGGCAGCGGTGTTTCCGGCGCCGGCCGCAGGGCAGATGTTTCCCTGCTCTTCTGCGAGTGCAATGAGAGCATGCGCGCCTACGGTGTGCCGCGCCACCGCCACCTCTCCGAAATCGAGCAGGAACTTTCAGCTGCCGCCGGCGAAAAGGTGACGATTACTTTTACGCCGCACCTCATGCCGGTGAACACGGGAATTCTGACCACCACAGTGGCCAAGCTGAAACCCGGTACCACGATTGAGGAAATCACCGCCTGCTTTGAAAGCGCCTATGCGCACGCTCCGTTTGTGCGCCTGCAAGGGGCCAACAAACCAACAGACACAAAGAATGTGACCCGCACGAATTTCGTGGATATCGGCTGGGCTATTGATGCCCGCACCAACCGCGTGGTGCTCATGAGTGCGGAGGATAATGTAATCAAGGGTGCAGGCGGCCAGGGTGTGCATGCATTCAACATCATGTTCGGGTTCAATGAAACCGAAGGGCTCTGGATTATCTGATAAACAATATACATGAAACCGGTACTCCTCATAGTAGACGATGAGAAATCCACCCGCACGGCGCTCTGCGCCGCGCTGGAGGATGATTATGAGGTGTACCCCGCTGCCAATGGTAAAGCTGCCCGGGCTATTCTGGAGACAGAGCCGGTGGATTTACTGCTGACAGATCTGCGGCTGGGTGGCGAAAGCGGCATGGATTTGATTGATCATGCCGTTTCGCTGCCTAAACCGCCGCTCTGCATCATGATGACGGCCTACGGCAGCGCCGATGTGGCAGCCGAAGCCAAGCGGCATGGTGCGTATTATTTTCTGAACAAGCCGCTGAACCTGGATGAGGTGGAACTACTGCTCAAACGCGCCACCCACACCCGCCAGCTGGAAAAGGAAAATGAGGAACTGACCACCCGCCTGGAACCCGCCGGCGGGCTGGACCGCATGCTGGGCGACAGCCCGCAGATGCAGGATATATTCAACCGCATACGCCGCG
>JAZOTV010000061.1:0-6665 GCA_045657815.1 Akkermansia sp. | reverse complement strand
TGTGCAGATAACCGTTCGGTTCCGGGGGGAAACGGGTAATCGGTACCTCGCAGTAACCCTCGGCCAGATCCTTGGCTACCATGTCGCGGATGAAGTCTTTTTTCTCCTCTGTGGTCATGCGCGCGATTCTACCTCCAAAATCTCCGCAAATCAAGAGAAATCGGGGGCATGACACGCATGAAAAGGACTTGCATTGTGCATTCTGTATGTGTAAAATCACAACTGATATGGCGTTAGATGTGGAAAACAGACCCGGGACTGGAAAATGCAGAAAGTGGAGTTGCTGGCTGATGTGCATCTGGCTGCTTCTGGTTGCTGGTCTGCCTGTCTATTACCTTCGTCCCGACTGCGATTGGGATTATCGACGCTGGGGGACTCCGGAGGCCATCCTGGAATCGGCTCGAAGCCCGGAAAATCACCTGCATGGCGACGAGGGTGTGTATACGCGTGTCTTCGTGGTGCAACCGTCGGAGGGGAACCGGGAATGTCTTGCTCTGGACAAGTGCAGGGAACGGGAGTTGTCTCCCTTCATAGCATCTTGTCTGCGGCGGTACAATCTGCCCGGGCCATATCGCTCAGGAGGCTGGCTGGAGTACGGCTGGGTAGATTTAGTCTTGTGCGGTAACGGACAGCTTCTGGTGTGTGATTACAGTCGCAACAAAGGAGGGCTGCTTTCTGCAAAGTTCAGCTACTGCTCCCTTGACTACGTATGGACGCATTATCCGGCTCATGTCGGCTTTTTTTACTGCTGGGCCATCATTGCCGTGCTGGCGCTTCTGCCGGCCCCGTTCCTTGTATGGTTCGCTCGGATTCGTCGATAATGTCCAGTGAGGGTATCAGTTGGCACTTTACGCTAGCCAAGGCAGGCGATATGTGGTAGAATACCGCGCATGGATAGAAGCGCGGTTGAAGAGAGCCTGAATTATGTATTCACAGATGAAGCATGGCTGACGCAGGCCCTTACGCATCCGAGTGTTGACCAGAAACGCATTACCAACCTGAACTACGAGCGTCTGGAGTTCCTGGGCGATGCCGTGCTGGAGCTGGTGGTGAGCCGCGAACTCTTTGCCCGATATCCCAAGGCAGACGAAGGTCTGCTGACCAAGATGCGTTCTGCTATTGTGAGCCGCGCCCACCTGGCTGAGCTCTGCGGCAGTCTGGGCTGGGGCGAGCAGATGCTGATGAGTCCCCAGCTAGAGAAGACCGGAGGTCGCACAGCGCTTTCCATCCTTGCCAACACCTTTGAAAGCGTGATTGGTGCGGTGATGATGGATTCCAACTACAATGCAGCCCGGAAGGTATCTCTGCATCTGCTTGAAGCAAGTCTTGATGTGGCTCACACCCTCATCTCCATCAATTATAAGGGTGAATTGCTTGAAACTCTGCAGGCTATTAACGGGCAGGGACCGAAATATGCCGTGGAGCTGGTGGATGAAAGCAAGCCCGCAGGTCCTTTCCGCGCCCGGGTGATGTGGAATGACATGGAGCTTGGCTGTGCTGAGGGACAGAGCAAGCACAAGGCTGAAATGGCTGCTGCGGCTCAGGCTCTGGAACTTAAGCGGTACAGCTGCTAGAGTTCAAGACGTAGAATCTGAACCGGAGCCTGACTGGGGATAAGCCTGGCACGCTCTTCCATGCCTTCCAGCCGGATGTAATGAGTGCCTTCTCTCGGCATGTTAAGGCGGGTGAGATAGCGCATGTCATCCCGTAGCGTAGGAAGTCTGCCGGAGGAAACAACCCGGTTCATCTCGTCCACAATCTCCACAACCGGCGAATCTGCAAGACGCGGTTGCAAATCAATCAGGATGCGCTGGCTGTTTTCCGGAATGCCGGCGTGTGTATACCACTTGCGGGCCTTGATAAGGTAATGCTCTGTTACATCCTCTGCCTCGAAATTGGGTAAGTTCTTTCGCTCGGCAAACTCACGAGGCCACCAGGTGACAGAGCCTCCGGGCATGATGGCACGAACCCGCTGGAAAGGGTTAAGCGGGTTAAGCATACCGACGTATTCCATGACCCACGGGGTGTCAAAATCCCGCTCGTTGAACTCAATCATGTGCCATTCACCATCAATCCAGGCCTCTGCCCAGGTGTGGTTACCCTGGATATGGTTCCAGGTGTGTACGCCCACTGCGCGTGCCGGAATTCCCACCGAACGCAGTGCGCAGACCAGAAGAACACTCTGCCCGGTGCAGGATACTTTCTTCTCTGCGAGAGCCTCCAGGGCGTTCATATTGTGCTTGCGGCGTTCCTTGGAGTAGTAGGCTCCGGTGACGTTGCCGATGTTTGCTGCAATATGCAGCGCCGCTTCGCGCGCCGTGCGGCATTCTTTTACCAGGGGTGGGAAAATCTGCTCCAGAATCGGGCGCCAGTCGCAAGGCTCTTCATTGATTACCTGGTCCGGCAGCAATGCAGCCTTGCGAATATGCTCCGGCGCTGCATGACTCCACGGAAAATCTGCCGCAGATAATGTGGCGCTCAGCAGGAGAATGGCTGTGAGAATGAACCTCATACGACCTCACCATACAGGGTGAACCCGGTGCATTCGGAAATACGCACGGGCACGAGGGTGCCGACTTCTGCGGTGTTACCGGGAATGATAACCGGCTTGTTCTGGGATGTGCGTCCCTGGAGTCGGTCGGGGTTATTCTTGCTGGGGCCTTCCACCAGGATAGTCTGCTGCGTGCCGACCAGTGCCTGATTGCGGGCAACGGCGATGCGGTTTACGGCTTCCAGCAGGTCATGGTTGCGCTCCTCCTTTACGCGAAAACATATCTGGTTCTCCATGGCTGCGGCCACCGTATCGCGACGCGGGGAATACTGGAACACAAATGCGTTATCGAACTGGATGCGCTCCACGGCCGCTTTGGTTTCGAGGTAGTCTTCGTGTGTTTCGCCCGGGAACCCCACGATGATATCGGTGGTAATGGCCAGATCCGGCCGGGCCTCGCGCATGGCCTCGCACAGGCGCAGGTATTTCTCATTCTTGTACGGGCGGCGCATCAGCTGCAGAATGCGGTCGCTGCCGCTCTGCATGGGAAAATGGATGTGACTGCACAGTTTGGGCAGATAGGTGTAGGCGTTCACCAGGTCCTGGCGGAAACCAATGGGGTGCGGGCTGGTGAAGCGGATACGCTCCAGGCCGTCCATGTCATTGAGTTTTTCCAGCAGACGCACAAAGGCGCCGCGGCCATTGATGACTGGTTCGTCCTTACCGTAGCGGTTCACAATTTGCCCCAGCAGGGTGACTTCCTTTACCCCGCGCTCAACGAGTTCGCGGACTTCCTGCAGGATGTCTGCCTCCGGGCGGCTGCATTCAGCACCACGCGTGCTGGGGACAATGCAGTAGGAACAGCGCATCTCACAGCCTTGCATGATGGAGACAAAGGCTGTGCAGTTACCAGAGGGCGGCAGGTGGTCGCGGATTTCATTCTGGAACCCCTCTTCCTGCTGTGTGGCACAGATGTGTGCGCCGCGTCGGATGGGTTCGAAATCCGGCTGGCCGAGACGGCTGCGAAGCAGGCGGTTGCAGAGTTTGTACACGTTGTGGTACTGCTGGGTACCTGTCACAATATCCAGGCGGGGGACATCGCGGAAGAGAGAAGCTGCGCGGCTCTGGCACATGCAGCCCATGAAGCCGTATACCACCCAGGGCTTGGCTGTGGGGCGCGCGCAGAGCAGCCCCATTTTGCCCAGTGCCTTCAGTTCTGCCTTTTCGCGAACGGAGCATGTGTTGATAAGGATGACATCGGCCTCTGCCTCATCCTTGGTGAGCTCATAACCGCCGGACAGGAACATGCTGGCTACCTGTTCGGAGTCTCGCTCGTTCATCTGGCAACCATAAGTTTTAATCAGTACACTGGGCATGCAGTTATGCTAGCACAGCCGGCAGCCAATGAAAAGCCGAATTCAAGTCACGCATTTGTTATAATCTCCGGAATGCGCAAATCGTGAGGCTCTGTGGGCAGATGCTCATACAGCTGCTCCTTGAAGGCTAGGGCTATGATTCGTGCCTGGGTGCAGAGCGGGATGAACCGGTCATAGTAGCCGCCCCCGTATCCCAGGCGAATTCCCTGGTGTGTAAATGCCACACCCGGCACGATGAGAAGGTCGATATCCTCTGGCTTTACCGCAATGGTGTGCGGTGCAGGCTCCGGAATATTCATTGCTCCCGGTTGCATGTCGCTTGCGGTATCCTGCACTATTCGGAACTCCAATTTGTGTTCCGGCTGGCAGAGAGGAAAGGCAAATCGGTGCAGGGGGTATTCCTGCAGCAGGGGGAGCAGGTTCACCTCATGCGGTAGCGGCGCATATATGGCCACCATCTTCGGTGTGCCCTGAAGCAGGGGGGCCAGTTTGTGCCGCAGCGCGGCAGAACGCAGTTGCGCCGGGTCGGCCTTGGCAGCTTCCTTCAGCTGCACCAGAGCCTCCCGGCGCATTGTTTTTTTCAAGAGGGCGGGCATTACTCAGCTGCAGACGGATTGCGGCCGAAGAGCGCCAGCATGCGTCCGGTGTTACCCTTCTCAACGCGGTAGGAGTAGAATGTCTCCAGATCTGCGGCTGTATCGAGCCCTGAATCGGTAATATTCTCCGGAGCAATGCCGGCTTCCTCCAGTTCCTGCTTGATAAGACTCACGATATCCACCTCATAATGCGGCGGGCGAATACAGGGAGAGATGACTGCGATGCAATCCTTTGCCTGCACGCCAAGTACCTTGTACATGGAGCTGAGCGTTTTTCCAACGATATTCTGAAGCGTACCCTGCTTGCCGGAATGAATCAGCGCACGGCTCTGGCTCACTGTGTCATAAATCCACACGGCAGCGCAGTCGGCCACATAGATGCCCAGGCAGCAGTCTGCTTTCCCCCCGCAGAAAAGGGCATCCACCCCTTCCACCGGATAAGAGCAGCCGATATCACCCACGAGGGCGGCCTTGTCGCCGTGTACCTGTTGTGCGCGGCGGAGCATCTTCGGGGCGATGCCTCCGTCCGTAAGCACGGATTCATGTATGGGCGTGAGGGCGGTAATGACAGCCTGGCGATCTGTGGTGGTGGCGATGCCGGGCACGCGGGTGATGAAGCGCGCGAAATTCTCAGGATAATTATTGAGAACCTTCAGGTAATCTGGGGAATATGTGCTCATGTTATAAGGGATATCAGGCCTGTTGCTTGCGGGTGGCCGTGCGACGGCTGATGACGCGGCGCGCGTTCCCCATGGGGCTGGTGGAATCCTCGCGTGCCATCATTTGCGCCAGGTCAGCGGCAATGTTGTTGCGCATCTGGTCCACCAGGGAACGTCCCTGTTCGGTGATGCGCACCATAATTTTGCGGCGGTCTGCTGCTGCAGTATAGCGTTTCAGGTGCCCAAGCTCCTGCAGCTTATCAACCATGCCGGTGGCGGCAGCAGTGGAGTGCCCCATCATTTTGGCGATATTGCTCATGGAGAGGCATTCCTCCTCTGCCAGATAAGCAAGAAGGAAGAATTGCGGGAAGGATACCTTGCCTTTCGTCAGTTCTGGAGAGAGCCGCAGAATACAGCTGCGCTGGGAGAAGAGCACAAAATCGGTCAGATTCTGCACATCCTGCTCCTGCTGCTCTGCGGGTGTGTGGTGACTTCTGGTCATAATCAGGTGGCTGTTTCAGATATGATATTACGGCTTTGTGTAATTTTTGCAAGCCCAAAATTTCAGCCAGACCTAACAATGAATCCGCGGCATGCGCATGTGGTGGTGATTTAGCGCAAGTGGTACTATATCTTGTGATTTCAGGGTAGAAAAAAGTTTTGCCTTCGATGCGTGGTAGTGATTATTCTGCTGCAATCTGGAGAATATCGCGCACCTCCGGGGTAATAAGGCCGTTCTTTTCCATGCGGGAAAGGTGGTTGCGTATAGCTTTCCAAAGGGAATCAAATGCCGCCATGTGCTCTTGAACAGCCATGTAATCCTGCACTGTGGGCTCAGGAAGTTGTTTCTGCATGTTGACGATTGCGGCACATTCCTCTTTCAGCTGTCTGAGCTGGGGAATTGCTGCCTGGGTGGTGGCAGAATCTGAGCAGGATTGGAGGCAGAGCTCGGTGCGGGACAAGAAGTCGAGAACGACCTCTGTCATGTCAATATGGTTTGCCGGGGCGTCCTGCGCAGAAGACACCAGAACGCCGAAGGCAAGAAACAGGGTAAGGGCAATTTTTTTCATGTTGGGTCAGCTTTTAGCCCTGCGTTTTCTGGAACTGGTAAATCTGACGGGAGTGCCGCAGGAGGGGCAATTGTAGCGCCAGAGCAAGAGTACATGCAGAGCAGTTGTCAGGTTATACCCGAGCAGCGGAAGCCGATGCGCGGCACGATTACGGTTATAATGCGCAAAACGGAAGATGCGCATGTGGCACACCGGGCAGGTGGCGCGGGAAACAAAGAACACGTACAGCAACCAGGGAAGCACCAGAATGAATACCCCCAGTAACTCTACCGGTATGTCCGGCATATTCTCCAGCACAATCAGAATAGGGAACGCTATGATGCTGAGCAGAGGAATAATGAGGAATAGAACAGATAAGGAAGCGACAAGTGTAAGAAACGGGTGCGTGCAGCGAACCGGACGATGCGAAATCTCACTCATACGCTTGCCCTTCTTGCCGGAGCCTCGTGTTCCGGGAATAGCATGGAATTTAT
>JAZOTV010000060.1:0-5469 GCA_045657815.1 Akkermansia sp. | reverse complement strand
GCCAACTCCTTGGCTCACAGAACGACATGGCTACGATCCGACTTCACGGAACGCGGGCTTTTTCTTTCAGAATCACTTCCCCTGCTCCCGACGCTGGCGGAGATATTGCATGCGCTCAGAGATGCGGAGCTCCAACCCATTGGTGGTGGGGTGGTAGTAGACTCGCCCCTCCGGCAGATAGGCCTGGGGCACAAAATGATCATCAAAATCGTGGGCGTACTTGTACTGGGTATCCTCCTCTGCAACACCGCGCAGCTTTGCCAGTTTCTTTCGGGTGGGGGTGGCCAGGTGATCAGGCACAGCAAGCGTGCGCCCTTCCTTCACATCTTTCAGAGCTGCATTCACCCCCATATATGCCGAATTGCTCTTAGGAGCCGTGGCAATATACACCGTGGCATGCGCCAGAGGGATACGAGCCTCCGGCATACCCAGCATCTCCGCTGCCCGTGCGGCATCCAACGCCACACGAAGCGCGTTGGAATCAGCCAGTCCCACATCCTCACTGGCGCAAATGACGAGGCGGCGTGCAATGAACCGGATATCCTCACCCGCATTCAGCATGAAAGCAAGCCAGTAAAGAGCGGCATCCGGGTCGCTACCTCGCATGGATTTGATGAAAGCAGAAATCGTATCGTAATGGGCATCTCCCATGCGGTCATACTTCACTGCCTTCTTCTGAATAGACTCCTCTGCCACCTCCAGGGTGACGCGGATCTGGCCATCTGCCCCGGGGGCGGTGGAAAGCACAGCCACTTCCAATGCCGTGAGCGCCTTGCGGGCATCGCCATCCGATTTCAGGGCAATGTGCTCCGCCGCAGCTTCCTCCAGCATCAGCGGCAGCTTGCCCAGACCACGGGTTTCATCTGCGGCTGCACGGCGCAGCAGCGCTACAATCTCCGCATCCGGCACCGGCTCCAGCGGAAAAATCTGGGAGCGGCTGAGCATGGCGGAGTTAATAGCGAAATAAGGATTCTCCGTGGTGGCTCCAATGAAGCGGACTGTTCCTTTTTCCAGGTGCGGCAGCAGCACATCCTGCTGGGCTTTATTAAAGCGGTGCAGCTCATCCACAAAGAGAATGGTCTTCTGTCCGTGCAGAGCCATACGTGTACGAGCCTCTTCAATCTTGGCACGGATTTCGCTCACATTGGATTCCACGCCGTTCAGCATCACGAAGAACGCACTTGTGCTGCGGGCAATGACATAGGCCAGCGTAGTCTTACCCACGCCGGGCGGACCGTAGAAAATGAGAGAGGAGAAACGGTCAGTCTCAATGGCGCGGCGCAGCAGCTTACCCTCTGCCAGCAGGTGTTTCTGCCCAGCCACCTCAGACAAAGATTCCGGGCGCATACGGGCGGCCAGGGGCATGAGCTGCTGTTCCTGCGCAGGAACCGGGGCGGCTTCGCCGTGCGGCGTGAAAAGATCGTACTGCATGGTGGGCGGCTTTATACGTGAGGCACAGAAGAACGCAACTGACGGAAGATTTCGCTCTGACGCTGCTGCAACGGCGCCAGCATCGTTTCGTTCCTGGCTACCTGCTGGCGCGGCTCAGTATACAAGCGGCGGTATGCCGACACCCGGGAAACAATCATATCCTGAACGAGTTCGCTCATAATGCCGGAAAGAGACTCATGCAGGGGCTCAGCCTCCTTGCGCACCAGCTGGCAGATGCGGCGCACCACCAGGGCATGAAGCAATGAACCGAACAACCAGAAACCGCCCGTTACAGCCAGAAATACCAACGCCAGAGAATGAAGCCCGCAGTACCCCAGCACACCGGCTATCACCAGGCACAGGCACACACAGGAAACAAAGAAGCGCATCCAGTCAACCTGGCAGCGGAAAAGCGCAGAAAAATGGCTGCGAATCTGCAAGCTGCGGAAAGGCTCATACAGAGAACTCTGCAGCCGCTGGCGAAGCGTAGCAAGCTCCGTCTCCAGCGCTTCGGCCGGGAAATCACCAATCTCGCAATGAAGCGCCTGCTTCATACGGGGGCGAACACTGCGCCAGTGCGCATTGCAGGAGAGCACGAACTGCTTATCCAGCTCCTCCTGCTGAATGGAAACATCATCCAGCACCAGGCGGTAATAAAGATTCTCTGCCGCTGTGGCATAATGCTCCAGCCGTATAAGCACCACGGGAGAAAGGAACCAGCCCAGGCTGCGGCGCAGATGATGCAACAAGCGGGGCATGCAACGCTGCGCAGAGGCGGCATAATTCAGCACACAGTTGCGCACACCCTGCATCTGCCGGGCCTGGAAATTATCTATTTCCTGTTCCACGCCCTGAAGGAAGCCGTTATCGGTGCGGGTCACGGCATCGCGAGCCTTCAGAATACTGCCCTGCTTATACAGCAGGTCTGAACCGCACTTCAGCACGCGGCGTATTGCAGCGCGAAGCCCGCCGCTGGAGCTTTTGATTGCCTCAATCACCTTATCGCCAAACTCTCCAGCCCTTGCAGTCTGGGTCGGATTAATCTGGTACACCGGAAGCACACGGCCCAGCTTCTCACGGCAGATACCTCGCACAGTCTCGCTCAGCGTCACTGTCTGCGCAGCATCCAGCGTGTCTGCATACGTGAGTGCAAGCAGGCATGCCGGGCCACTCTCCTCCGGTAAGGGAGCCATCAGCCCCCACACGGGAGAACTGTTCAGCTCGCGGGCATCCACAACTACCACCACCACATCTGCCCCCGGCAGAAGCGGCGCTACGGCTTCCGCAACGGCGGGTTCCTCGCATCCGCGCGTGTCCACCAGTTCCAGGCCGAACAGGCCAGGCTCCGGCAGGAATCGGCAATGCTCCGCCGGGGTGGACTCTGCGTTCATGTATCGCCAGCGTACATAATGGTGCGGCAAAGCGGCTCCGGCCAGCACCGGGCAGCCGACCATACCGCCCAACAGGGTCGATTTGCCACTGCGGGAAGCGCCAATGAGCACAATGCGCCGGTCTTGCTCCATCTCTGCAATGGAGAGTTGAACAGCAGACTTTGCATCGTCAAGCGATTCATCCTTAATATCCTCACAAAGAGCAACCGCCTGCATCGCCCAGTAGCGAGCCTGGCTTTCCTGCACTCTGTAACAACGTTTCAACATAAGGACACAGAATTATAACCAGCGCAGCACCGCTTGTCCATACAAAAACATGTCTGATACCTCCCGGAGACGCACAAATCAGCCGGCGGGGGTGAAATAGACAGGTTCGGGTATCTCCCCCAGCTCTGCCTTGGGTGCAGGCAAAGGCTCCGGCGCAGGAATAGGAGCCGGAGCAGGTACTTCCGACCTGGGTTCTGCATCAACCGGTGCAGATTCTGCAAATGCAGCGGGAAAGAACGCCATGGCGCGTTCCCGGGCTTCGGTAATTCCCTGCGCCGTGGGCTTGATACCCGGCACATCATCAAAATTAACCGCCCGACGGAAAATGCGGGAATCCGTCCCGAACACCATGTAGCGGTGTACCAGCAGCGGATCCTCCAGAGTGGTCACCTTCTTCTCCAGCACGGTGAACGCCACCGGGACGCCGCAAGCTCGCAGCGCATCCAGCATGGGTTGCGTATAGTAGCCACCCGGGAAGCAATAGGTGCTGCAATTTCCGAACATCTGCCTCAAGGATACCACGGAATCCGGAACTTCCTCCTGCAACTGAGCTGCATATTCCGGAGAATCCTCCTCATAGCGCTTCCACTGGCTGGGGTAAAGGTGAGTAGTGGAATGACTGCCAATGGTAGCACCAGCGGCAATCATCTCACGCACCATATCCGGGGTCATGGATTGGCCCCGCCCGCTCAGGTAGCTGGTGTACAGGAACAGAGTAAACGGGTATCCGTAGGCTTTCAGCACCGGGTAGGCATCTGTATAGACACTGCGCCACCCATCATCAATGGTGATGAGCACGCAGCGTGCCGGGAGACAACGTTCCCCCAGCAGCCAATCCAGAAAATCCTGCATGGTAATGACCGCAAGCCCGGCGTCCTGAATATACTGCATCTGCTGGCAGAACTCAGATGTCCGCATGAGCATATCGCTCACCTTTTTGGTATTACTGAAATTATGATACCCGAGCACCGCTACGCGGGTCTGCTCCCGCGGTACTACGGGCTGCGTAAATTCCTCGGTCACCCAGTCGGCATCCGGGGTGCGGCGAATCAAACGCCCGGCAGCAGGGCCGGTGCAGAACGGGCGCGGTTCCGGAGCAGAATTCTCCAGTATCTCCAGAGGAATAACCTCTGTCACCGGCGCGGGAATAGGCCCCTGCACCTCGGTTGCGGATTCTCCGGGCTGGTCATTAAAAGGCTCCACTACGGGCAGCTGTGGAACATCCGGAGATTCCGCTGCATCCATGCCTACACTGACCAGTACACCTGCAGAATCCACAGCAGCCGGCTGAGATACAGGCAGATGCCCGGAAGCAACGGCATGCACCTGCTGCAGCACATGTTCATCATCTGCCGCTGAGCCAAAATTTACAGCCCTGGCAAAAGCCGGCATATCCCGCACCACATAGCGTTTCTGCATGTAGGCTGGCGTATCAGGCTGCACCTTCCCCTCTGACAGGCCGAAAGCCACTTTATAGCCATACACCGGCAGATTCTCCACCATGCTGGCACAGGCATAGCCACGGGGATAGGAAAAGGCCTCGCAGGAACCGAAAGAACTGATGATTCGCTGGGCGGAAAGCCCCAGCTCCCGCTCCGCCAGTTTCAGCGCGGCATCCGGCCCGGAAAGGCCGGCGTGCTGCCAGTCGCAGGCCTGCGGGCGGGTCATGCTCCGGCTGCCGATAGCTGCCCCCACCTGCTGCATTTCCCGCAGTTTTTCCGTGGTCAGAGCCGCGCCGCTCTCCTGAAAGTTGCGGCCATCAGCAAAAACTACAAAGGGGAACCCGAATTCGCGCAAAACCGGGAACGCCACGGAATACGCAGTAGCATCTGCCTCATCCAGAGTAATCAGCACCGCCGGCGCAGATAAGGAAAGACACCCCTGTCTCCAGTCAATGAACTCCTGCAGGGAAAGCGGCCTGATTCCCTGCTCCTTCAGGTAAATCATCTGCGTTCTGAAGGCTGCTGCGGACAAGCCGCCGGAGCCCTCCGCCGCTGCAAAGCTCCCGTAGCCCAGCACAGCCACCTGCGCTGCAGCAGGCTGCGGAAGAGTCTCAGCGGCAGCCGTTTCTACAGCAGCGGGTTCCTCTGCACCCAGCGGTGCAGAAAACGCAGCCAGGCAGGAAAGAGTCAGCCATGAAAATCTCCGTATCATGCAGGTTTTAGACTATCACACCTGACAAATTTTGCAAGGCTTTTCCTTGCTGAGAGGACGCAGGGGCCACATGTGTCCCAAAGACTTCACAATTGACTGCATTATCAACACCGTTTTGGAGCCTGCCCCCTCCTTATGCGCTAAAGTCAATTGTGAATTTGAAAAATCTGCACAAATGTCTCATTTATGCAGATTTCACCCTTTTGGTGTAAAGACATGCTGGGGA
>JAZOTV010000059.1:0-6072 GCA_045657815.1 Akkermansia sp. | reverse complement strand
CTACATCCGTCTGGTGGTGACCCGCGGTGTGGGCGATCTGGGCCTGAACCCCCGCAACTGCCCCAAGGCCAGCATGTTCATCATCGTGCAGGATATCGCTCTGTACCCCAAGGAAATGTACGAGAAGGGCCTGAGCATGATTACCTCTTCCTTCCGCCGCCCGAACCCGGATATCCTCTGCCCGCAGGTGAAGAGCCTGAACTACCTGAACGGCATTTCCGCCAAGATTGAGGCTGTGGCTGCCGGTGCCGGCGAGGCTCTCATGCTGAACCAGCGTGGTAATGTGGCCGAATGCACGGGCGACAATATCTTCATCGTGGTGAACGGTGAGGTGCAGGCTCCCCCGCTCACGGAGGGCGGTCTGGGTGGCATTACCCGCCACGCTGTGATGGATATCTGCGCTGAGCTGGGGATTCCCTGTGTGGAGAAGGTGATGAACCGCTTCGATATCCTCTGCGCCGATGAATGCTTCCTGACCGGCTCTGCTGCCGAGGTGATTGCCGCCACTTCTCTGGATGGCCGCACCATCGGCACCGGCGTGGCCGGCCCCGTGACCAAGCGCATTCTGGCCCGCTTCCAGCAGCTGGTGCGCGAGTAAGATTCCGTTTATTTTCAACCGGGGCGGCGGGTGCAGAACTTGCCGCCCCTTTTTTTCTCTTCTATGGAAACGCTTTACAAAGGAAAGTTCCTGAACATGGTTCGCGAAGGCCGCTGGGAATACTGCGAGCGAGTGAATAACACCGGCGCGGTCATGGTGTTTGCCTGCACACCGGAGAACAAGGTGCTGCTGGTGGAGGAATTCCGCCCGCCCATCGGCCAGCGCTGCCTTTGTTTCCCTGCCGGGTTGAGTGGAGATGAAGGCCCGGAGAGTGATGCCTCCGCCGCCCGGCGGGAGCTGCTGGAGGAAACCGGCTATGAGGCGGAGGAGATGCGTTTCCTCTTCCATGGGCCGTCCTCCCCGGGGCTTACTTCGGAGAGTCTCTCATTTTTCCTGGCACGTGGGCTGAGGCGTGTGGCCGCCGGCGGCGGCGTGGATAACGAGAACATCGCCGTGCGCGAGGCTCCGCTGGAGGATATTGATGCCTGGCTGGCTGCGCAGGTGGAGCAGGGTATTGCCCTTGACCCGCGCATCTATACCGGCCTGTATTTCCTTAAAACCCAGCAACCCTGAAGATGGATAAACAGAATATCACCGAAAAACTTGTGGGCGAGGCCCGTAAGGGCAGCCTCTGGAGCCCCCGCAGCATTGTTTTCTATCTGCTGGCCATTGTCTACACTCTCTCGCCCATCGATTTCATCCCCGATGTCATGCCTGGCCCGGGGCAGGTGGATGATGCCGCCGTTATCATAGCCGTGATTTATTACATTATCCGCATCATCCGCAAAAAGAAGGTCGGGAAATAGCCATTCCGCCCCGGATATCTCGTCTTGCTCCGCAATTCGCCTTTGAGACCACTCTGTAATATTGAGTCGCACGAGAACATCAGTGTGCGCAGGCGCCGCTGGAGGGTATAAGCCAGGCTGGCTGCGCAGGTGGAGCAGGGTATTGCCCTAGACCCGCGCATCTACACCGGGCTTTATTTCCTGCAGAAGGCAGAAATTCAGTCCCGGAGAAGCGAGTAGCCTCCCTGGGCTGGCGCCGGGGCGGCAGAAGCAAGAAAAACACCCGGAATTGCATTTTTCCCTTTCCCCTGCTGGCGGGCTGTGGTAGCATAAGGTGCGTATGGCAGAGAATGATTTGAGCATTGGTGTGGATATGGGGGGCACTTCCATTAAGATTGCAGTGGTTCGCGGCACGGAGCTGATTGCCCGCGCGGAGCCGGTGCGAACGCAGGATTTTGTTGCCCCGGAGGCCATTTTTGAAGAAGTCGGCAAGCGGCTGAAGGCGCTCATTGCCGAATACCCTGAGGTCAAGGCCGTGGGTATGGGCATTCCCGGTTTTGTGGACCATGACCGTGGTATTGCAGATTCTCTTACCAATGTGCCTGGCTGGTATGATGTGCCGGTCCGCCAGATGCTGGAGGATATGACCGGCCTTCCTGCTGCTGTGGATAATGATGCCAACTGCATGGCCTATGCTGAATGGAAGCTGGGTGCCGGCAAGGGGCTGAATGACCTGGTGTGCCTGACGCTGGGTACCGGCGTGGGCTCCGGCATTGTGGCTAATGGACAGATGCTGCGCGGTTCTCTGGGGGCCGCTGGCGAGCTGGGGCATGTGAGTATTGATTACCAGGGCCGCGAGGGGTACTACCACAACCACGGCGCGCTTGAAAATTACATTGGTCACCCCCGCATTCAGGAAGATGCGGCTGCTGCCTATGCCGCCGCAGGTCAGGAGAAGTCTTTTGAGGATTGTGCACCTTATCCGCTGGAACTGGCTGCCAAGGATGGCGACCCTGTGGCGCTGGCCATGTGGGATGGTATTGCCCGCAAGCTGGCTACCGGCCTGTTGAACTGCCATTATCTGCTGAATCCTGCCGCCTTTATCATTGGCGGTGGTGTGGCCAAGGCCGGCGAGCTGCTGATGGCGCCGCTGCGTGCGTACCTGAAGGCGCAGATGTATGCACCTCATTATGAGAAACTGCGTATTCTGCCTGCCCAGTTCAGCAATGAGGCCGGTATCATTGGTGCAGCCAAAATGGCACTGGTGGAAGCCGAGTCCCGCAGCAAGGCATGAGCGCAGAACCGGCAGAGAAAGGTGAATTGAGGCTCTGCTCCCGCCTCGGATTGGAGGGGGATGCTGCGGAATCCTTGCTCGCAGCCATGCGCGCCGGTCAATCTTCGCGCGGTGCTGTGGTGCTCACCGCCCGCGCTGCTGCGGATTATGTGCCGCCTTTTCCCTGCGCCGGGTTGTCTGCCCCCTGGCTGCCGCCGCGGGTCTATGTGCCGGCAGAGGGGGTGAAACCCACCGCGTATGAGGACTACGCCGCCGGGCTTTATTATTCGCTCGACCTTTCCTCCTGCTGGGAATCTGCCTGTCTGGCGGTGGTGCCGCGTCCGGCTTCATCGCTGGATATGTGTGCTGCCCCCGGTGGTAAGACGATGCTGATGGCCGCCCGTTTCGGCGCAGAGAACCACACGGCGAACGAAGTGCACCCCGGACGCCGGGGAATCCTGCGGCAGAATCTGGCGCAGTGCGGCATGCCCGGTGTGCGGGTGTGCGGCAACCGCCCGGATCAGTGGGCCCGCAGCGGTGAGCAGTTCGAACTGCTGCTGGTAGATGCCCCGTGCAGCGGGCAATCCCTGCTGTGCAAGGGCATCAGGAATCCCGGCTGCCTGGGAGCCGGCATGGTGAACGGCAATGCCAAACGCCAGAGGGGAATCATGCTCTCTGCTGTGCAGTGCGTGCTTCCCGGGGGGCATATCGTGTACACCACCTGCACCTATGACCCTGAGGAGAACGAAAAGGTCATGGCTTATATCCTGAAGCGTCACCCGGAGTGGCAGGCGGTGGAGGTGCCTCTGCTGGCTCCCTTCCGCTCTGCTTTGTCGGACTTCCCTTCTTACCGCCTGCTGCCTGCCCATGGTTTCGGGGCAGGTGGATTCTGCTGCCTGCTGAAAAAAGTAAAATAAATTTTTCAACAAAAGACGCCTTACAAGTGTCAGAACATACAAGACTATGAAGAACGCCAGATTATTTGCCCTGTTGGCTGCTTTCCTGCCTTGCGTTGTTGCTTCTCCGCTGCCGGAGAAAGCCGAGTTGCTTGCTTCCAACACCGTGACGGCCCAGTATGTGGGAACCATGGAGCGTCCCTGTCATTTCCGCACGGCTCTGTGCCCGGACCGCTGTGATCATGCTGTGAAGGCTGCGCAGTTCCGCGTGCTTACCAATGAGGCCTACGAGAAACCCGGCCGCTATGGCGACGATAAGGCCGCTGCCGGCAATATGCTGCTGGTTGATGTTCGGCATGATGTGCCCGGTCAGCCGGATGGCTTGCTGCAGAAACTGGCCGAGCTGAAGCCCGGTCAGCTTGTGCGCCTGACTCAGAAACATTACTATGCTGACCTCGGGGATGTGATGACGCCCATCCGCCCGGTGACGGAGCTGGAAGTGCTGAACAATGGTGCCTGCGAGGATATTCCCTCCGCCCCGCAGGATGCCGCCGCCCCGATGCCCCGCCGTATGCCGGCCGGCCGCATGCGCCGCTGATTTATTTCCTCACCGGATAATGCAGAAGCCCGCCAATCTGGCGGGCTTTTCTGTGTAGAAGCTTTGCGAGGAATGCTGCCCGGGGGTCACCACGGGGCCGGAACATAGCCCAGCATGCGCAGCAGCCACAAATTGAGCGAAATGAGTGCCAGGATATGCCAGCAGATGACACTGCCTGCGCTGACAAGGTGACGTGGCTTGTTGACAGCGCTGCCGCGCCCCATCACAACCTTCTGGTTCTGCAGGGCAAAGATGATATCTTCGTTGGGGGCAAGTTCTTCTCTCATGCGGCAGGAGCAATGTAGCACATTCTGCGCGTGCTTGCAACCACTTTCTGGAGGCGTGGCCGATGAACGAGCCGCTGATGTCCGAAAAATCCTTCTGTCATAGAATGAACTTGACGCTGCGGGGCGTAATATGGGAGAATAAGCTCAGCATAACAGGTTTTGAGATGAGGATACTCCCCGCCATGGCTTTCTTGATGATGTCACCGCTGCTTCAGGCGGTGGAGTGGAGCATTGAACACTGTTCTTCTCTGGACCTTCTGGCGGGGCGTACGGGTGTAGCAGATACGCGTCCCTCGAATGACCCCCACCACAATTCTGACCAGATGATGGAGCAGAATTCCGGCATTTATCGCGGGCAGTGGAGCTGGCAGAGCGAGATGCCGGAGCTTTTGTACGAAATTATGCACACCGGCGAGGCGGCCAAGGTGTCGCCGAGCGGGTTCAGCGCCCTGCATGCTGCCTGTGTGTATGCAGATGAGAATTTGTTCCGGGCATTGATGGATGCCGGAGTTCCTTTCGATACCCGGGCAGGGGATTGGCAGCAGCTGGGTTATGTGGGTGATACCCCGCTTGGCCTGCTGGTGCGGTTCATGAACCCGCGCACCGCTGCCGCGCGTGTGCGCATGGCGCGCGAATTGCTGGAAAAGGGAGCAAATCCGGATGCCCCCATGACGACCTGGAGGGGGAATCGTATGGTGACCACAGTCCCTTTCTGCGAGATGGGGAATATGGCGTGCAACCACGATATGCGAATGCTGCTGCTCCGCTTCGGGGAGAAAGATCTCCGTCAGCGCATGCGCGGATGGTCTCTCAGCTGGGAATGGTATCGCGATGACCTCCGGCAGCATCTACGCCAGGCAGGGGTGGTCAAGAGCAGCAGCACGGCTGGTGCCGGGGCTCAGAAACCGCGTGATGTGGGGCGGGTTCCCTTGCTTGACCTCATTCGCAAGGGCGAGGTGGAAGGCGTGCGCATGGCGCTGGAGGCTGGTGCCAGTATAGAGGTGTCTCCGCGCGCCCGCCGCTATGGCCAGGAACCTTTGTTCAATATCCCCGCCCGTAAGAAGGATGACCCCGAGGCCGCTGTAGAAATTGCGCGCCTGCTGGTAGACGCTGGTGCGGATGTCAACAGCCTGAACCGCCAGGGACGCTCTCTGCGGATTCATTATGACCGCTTCCATTCTAAGGCATCCAAGGCGCTGTGTGCCTATTTCAAGTCCTGTGGCTCGTTGATTCACCCTGACTCGCCCGACAAGCGAGAGGAAGTAGAGCGGACGCGCCGGGAGGCGCTGGCCCGGATGGCCGCGCGCGCTGCCAAACTGGCTGGCGAGCCTGAGCCGGAAACTCCGGTGATTGTGGATGACCCCGCTCCTGAGGCTCCTGCTGCAACCGAGCCTGCACCCGCAGCGCAGGGGCTCGCCGCAACCGAACCGCAGCCCGAGCCTGCACCCGCAGCGCAGGAACCCGCCGCAACCGAACCGCAGCCTGAGCCTGCACCCGCAGCGCAGGAACCTGCCGCAACCGAACCGCAGCCTGAGCCTGCACCCGCAGCGCAGGACCCCGCCGCAACCGAACCGCAGCCTGAGCCTGCACCCGCAGCGCAGGAACCCGCCGCAACCGAACCGCAGCCCGAGCCTG
>JAZOTV010000058.1:0-3755 GCA_045657815.1 Akkermansia sp. | reverse complement strand
GCTCACTTTGTGAAGGTGTGTCCGCCCAGCGTGCGCATGAAGTTCACCCCGCAGCACACCGGCGAGGCTTACCTGAGCGACCCGAATTCCGCCTTTGGCAAGGCAGCTCAGCAGGCTCAGGAAATGACCTTCGGCAACAAGCCTGTGCTGGTGCGCGAGGGCGGCTCCATCCCGATTATTGCCGAGGTGTCCAAGGTGCTGGGCAAGGATGCTCTGTTCCTCGGCCTCGACTTGCCGGATGCCCGCATTCACTCGCCCAACGAGAACATGCGTGTGGAGATTTTCGAGAAGGGCATTGAGATGGGCAAGAATATGATTCGCCTCATGGCTAAGGCTCAGTAAATGGATGCTGTTTCCATAACGGAGGTGCACAAGAGCTTCCCCGGCCACTGGGGCAGGGGAGGCGTGTACGCCGTGAAAGGGGTGAGCCTGAGCATCCCGGAGGGCGGGGTGTATGGGCTCATCGGCCCGAACGGCAGCGGCAAGAGCACGGTCATGAAGCTGCTGGTCGGCCTGCTGGCGCCGGATGCCGGGTACTGCAAGGTGTTCGGTCAGCCTGCCACCGCTTCGGCGAATCGCCGCGAAATCGGCTTCCTGCCGGAAAATCCGTATTTCTCCAAGTTCCTCACCGGTGAGGAGACGGTGCGTTTTTACGGGCGGCTCTGCGGGCTGCGCGGCTCCGCGCTTAAGGAGCGCACCCGCGAGCTGCTTGAGCTGGTGGGGCTGACCGAAGCCAAGGACCGCCGCCTGCGCGGTTATTCCAAGGGCATGCTGCAGCGCATAGGCCTGGCTCAGGCGCTGGTGCAGAATCCGCGCCTGCTGGTGCTGGATGAACCCACGGCTGGCGTGGACCCCATCGGCTCCCGCACCATCCGCGATATTATTCTCAATATCAAGAAGCAGGGAGTCACTGTGTTTCTCTGCTCGCACCTGCTGGAGCAGGTGCAGGAAATCTGTGACCGGGTGGGCGTGCTTTACCAGGGCTGCCTTATCGCAGAGGGAACCATGGATGAGCTGACCCGCGATGACCAGCACTGCGAAATTGTTCTCCGCAACCCCGGCCCGGCGCTACTGGAGCAGATGCGCCGGCTGGCCGGTGATGCCTGGCAGGACTGCCGTCCCGCCCGTAATTCGCTGGAAACGGTGTTTCTGCGAGGTATTCAGGCCAGGCTGCGCGAGCAGGGCAGGTAAGGGCTCTCCCTTGCTTCTTTGCTGTGTACGCTGGCGGCTCTTTACATGGGCATGAAAATGTGCTAATGTGCAGGGCGATATGATGAACCTGCCGATTCGCCCGCGTCGCAACCGTAAGTCTGCTGCTGTTCGTGGTCTCATGCGCGAGACCACGCTTTCTGCCGCCAACCTGATTTACCCCATGTTTGTGCAGGAGGGGGACGAGGATACGCCCATTGAGTCGCTGCCGGGCTGCACTCGCTGGAGCGTGGCAGGCATTGCTCAGGAATGCAGGCGCCTGTATAATCTCGGCATCCCCTGTGTGGATTTGTTTGCTGTGGTGCCCGGGGAAAAGAAGGATGCTGCCGGCAGCGAGGCCTGGAATCCGGAGGGGGTGGTGCCGCGTGCCATCCGCGCCATCAAGGCTGCTGTGCCGGAGCTCTGTGTGATGACCGATGTGGCGCTCGACCCCTTCAATACCTATGGACAGGATGGTCTGGTGCGCGAATATGAGGACGGTTCCTATGAGATTCTGAACGATGAAACCGTGGAGGCTCTTTGCCGCCAGGCGCTCTGCCATGCCCGGGCAGGGGCAGATATCATTTCCCCCAGCGATATGATGGATGGCCGCATTGCCGCCCTGCGTGCCGCGCTGGATGCCGAGGGCTTCACGAAGGTTTCGCTCATGAGCTACACGGCCAAGTATGCTTCTGCCTTCTACGGCCCGTTCCGTGGTGCGCTGGGCAGTGCCCCGAAGTTCGGTGATAAGAAGACATACCAGATGGACCCCGCCAATGTTCGCGAGGCGCTGCGCGAAGCTGCTCTGGATGCCGCCGAGGGTGCCGATTTCCTGATGGTGAAGCCTGCCACGCTGTATCTGGACGTGATTGCCGAGATGCGCCGCGCCACCACGCTGCCCATTGCTGCCTATCATGTGAGCGGCGAGTACCTGATGGTGAAGGCCGCTGCGGCCTCTGGCTGGCTGGATGAGAAACAGTGCATGCTGGAAGCGCTGCTCTCCATTCGCCGCGCCGGGGCAGATATGATTCTGACCTACGCCGCCCCGCAGGTGGCCGAATGGCTGGATGGCGGCTGCCTGTAACTCTCAGCTGCCCGGTTTCTCCCTATGGCTCGCCGCCGAAGACTTCCGCGTAAGGATGCGCTACTGGTTTTCCTGGTTCTGCTGGTAGCCGGGTTGCTGGTGGAGCGCTTTGGGGGAGATGACACCATCCTCCGCTGGCTGGGGGCAGCCCCCACTGTGCAGCAGGAAGAATATGTGCCCACTCTCGGGGCTGAAACGCTCTCTGCCGAGGTGGCACACACGGCTCCGCTGCAGAAACAGGTGGATATCGCGGCCATTCCCAGGCCCGGCAAGCCGGTGCGCTTCCTCATGCACAATGTGCAGAACTATTTTGTGGAGGGAGAGGCATATCGCTCCCCCTATGTGTTGAAACCCAAGCCCCGGGAATCCCGCGAGGCTGTGGTGGAGGTTATTGCATCGGCTCAGCCTGCCATTGTGGGGCTGGTGGAAATCGGCGGCCCGGAGGCGCTGCAGGATTTGCGGCGGCGGCTCGCGGAGCAGGGGCTTGAATACCCCTATTTCCGGGTGTTGCCCCGGCAGGGGGAGGACCGCGCGCTGGCGCTGCTTTCCAGACACCCCATTGTGCAGGATCACTCGCTGGAAAACGTGAAACTTCACCAGCAGAAACGCCGCAAGATGCTGCGTGGTATTCTGGATGTGACCGTGCGGCTGGACGATGGCCGCCTGTTCCGCATCATTGGGGCTCATCTGAAGTCCCGCGTGTCGGACAACGCCGGTGCTGCCACTGCCCTCCGCAAGCAGGAGGCTTACACCCTTGCCCAACATATCCAGCACATCGCCCGCTCGCAGAACGGAATGCCCCTGCTTGTATTTGGCGACTGGAATGACAGCCCCTCGGATGCCGCCCCGCAGATCCTTCTGCAGGGCTTGTCGAAGGACTCCGCGCTCCGTCGCCTCACCCCGAAGGATTCTCGCGGCGAGGAGTGGACTCTCTACTTCAAGCGAGGCAAGGAATACTGCATTTATGATCAGATTTTTGTGAATCCCACCCTCCGCGAACGCATGCGCGGCCAGGGCGGTATCGTCGATATCCCCGCCGCCGCCAAAGCCTCCGACCACCGCGCCCTGTGGTGCGATTTGAGGTGATTTGCTGACCATATTCCGCCCTCTAGATAAGTTGTTCCAGTAGTTCGTCTGATACTTTCAGAACTTAGGCGTTGATGTATATAATGGATTCTCCGCGAAGTAAGCATGCGATGGGATAAAATGGAGATGTCGGAACAAGTGACGAATTAACATGCGTGCTCAGGTTGTTGTAGAAATCTGGCTGACTATCGGAGAATAAATAGCTTGCTGTGGAATGGTGTCAGGATTATAATGCGGGCATGAGTGAGCAGCGATTGGCGATAGCGGTGGATTTCGGTGGGACGAGTATCAAGATTGGCGTGACCCGTGGGGCCGAGCTGGTGGATAAGGCGGAGCCGCTGCCGACACCGGAGTTCGATAGTCCGGAGTCTATCATGGCTGCTATGTGTGCCACAAT
>JAZOTV010000057.1:0-2551 GCA_045657815.1 Akkermansia sp. | reverse complement strand
GTCAATAGTCAATCGTACATCGTCCTGCCGCAATGGGTTATTTGCCCTTGCTCCGCGCAGGTAAATATGCTAGAATGACGGCAACATGAAAATTGCCGTCATTGGAAAAGGTGGGCGTGAGCAGGCTCTCGTAGAGACCCTGGCTGCCAGCCCGTGCAAACCCGAACTCTTCACCTTCCCCGGTAGCGATGCTATCTGCCAGACCGCCACACGCATCGAGGCCGATGGCCTCGACGGCCTTATTCAGTGGATGGTGGAGCACAAGATTGACCTCTGCGTGGCCGGTGAGGAAAGCTACCTCGTGAAGGATGACGGCCTGGCCAATCGCTGCGCCGCTGCCGGCATTCCCTGCTGGGGCCCGCAGAAGGAAAGCGCCCAGTTGGAGGCTTCCAAGGAATTCGCCAAGAATTTCCTGCTGCGTCACAACATCCCCACCGGCATGGCTGCCGCTGTGGAGAGCTATGATGCGGCAATCGCCGCCATCAATGGACAGTATCCCACCGTGCTCAAGTTCGACGGCCTGGCCGCCGGCAAGGGGGTGGCTGTGTGCCCGGATGCCGCCAGCGCCGAGGAATTCCTCAACGAGGTGTTCATCCAGAAGCGTTTCGGTGAAGGCCGTCTGCTGGTGGAGGAATTCCTGACCGGCCCGGAAATCTCCATCTTCGGCGCTATCTGTGATGATAAGTACCTCATTCTCTGCCCCGCACGCGACTACACGCGCCTGCAGGAAGGTGATGCCGGCCCCAATACCGGCGGCATGGGCGCTGTGGCCTCCCGCCAGCTCGCCTCCCCGGAACTCATCAAGACCATCGAGGAAACCATCGTGGCACCCACCGTGCGCGGCCTGCAGGCAGATGGTCTGCCCTACCGCGGCTTCCTGTACTTCGGCCTCATGCTCACCCCCCAGGGTCCCAAGGTGATTGAGTATAACTGCCGCTTCGGCGACCCCGAGTGCGAGGCCGTGATGCCCCTGCTGCAGGGCGACCTGGCCACCTTCTGCCTGAACGGCGCCAAGGGTGAATTCACCCCCGACCTCATCTCCTTCAGCGAAGGCTGGAGCATCTGCTGCATCCTGGCCAGTGCCGGCTACCCCGCAAGCTCCCACAGCGGCGATCTCATCTCCGGCCTGGAGAATTGCTCCGCCCGCGTGTTCCACTGCGGCACCAGACTCACCCCCGAAGGCTGGGTGACCGCCGGTGGCCGTGTGCTCGCCATCGTGGCTCAGGGCGATTCCCTCGATGCCGCCCGCACCCTCGCCCACGCCGAGGCCGCCAAGGTGGATTTCGACGGCTCCCAGCGCCGCAGCGATATTGGCTACGCCAATATGTAAACCTGACCAGATCATCAACTACGGCTCCCCGATTCGGGGAGCCTGCTTTTTATCATGAACGAACAATCTGCTGAATTCTTAAGCGAATATCTCGAAACTCCGGCTCCCACGGGGCTGGAGATGGATGCCCAGCGCCTCTGGGCGGAATACATCAAACCCTATACCGATGAGGTGCAGTGCGATGCCTACGGCTCCACCTGGGCCGTGCTGCGGGCTGCCGGGGAGAACGCCCCCACCCTCATGCTGGATGCCCATGCCGATGAGATCGGCTTCTCCATCCGCTACATTGATGACAACGGCTTTGCCCGCGTGGAACGCGTGGGCGGCAGTGATGTAGCCATCGCCCGCGGGCGCCGCGTGCGCTTCCTGGGCACAGATGGCGAGGTCATCGGTATCACCGGCAACACCGCTATCCACCTGCGCGGCGGCGCGGCAGATGAGAAGGCCCCCAAGCTGCACGAGCTCTACGTGGATTTCGGCTGCGACTCCCGCGAGGAGGTGGAGGCCCTGGGCCTGCGCGTAGGTTCTGTGGGCGTGTATTGCGATGGCCCGCTTATGCTGAACGATGGCCGCCGCCTGGTCTGCCGCGCGCTGGATGACCGCCTCTGCGGCTTCATTCTGGCAGAGGTAGCCCGCACCCTGGCAGAGCAGGGTATCAAACCTGCCTGGAATGTGGTCTTTTCCAACTCCGTGCAGGAGGAAATCGGCTGCGTGGGCGCAGGCATGCTGGCCTTCCGCCTGCAGCCGGATGCCGCCATCTGCCTGGATGTGACCCACGCCACCGACTCCCCCGGCCTGGATAAAGGGCGCTATGGCGACGTGCGCCTGGGGCAGGGCGGTTGCCTGAGCTTCGGCCCCGTGTGCCACCCGAATATCAATGCCCTCCTGGAGCTTCTCGCCTTTGAGCAGGATATCCCCCTGCAGCGCGAAGTAACCGGCCGCTCCACCGGCACCAATACGGACCAGGTGTACCGCTCCCGCAGCGGCGTGCCCGCCACATGCTTCTCCCTTCCGCTGCGCTACATGCACAGCCCCGTGGAAACCGCCGATATGCGCGATGTGCAGAGCTGCATCGATCTGCTGGTCGCCTTCGTGGCCTCCCTTCAGCCTGGGGATGATTTCCGCCACAAGCTGTGAACCTTGTTCCGTAAGATTACGCCTCGCAGAATCCCCGTGTACAGCACGGGGATTTTTATGCGCTGCCAACGCCAGCGAGACGCG
>JAZOTV010000056.1:0-12569 GCA_045657815.1 Akkermansia sp. | reverse complement strand
CTCCTGAGCCATGGACTTGGTGAAGCCGATAACACCTGCCTTGGAGGCAGCGTAGTTGGCCTGGCCGAGATTACCGGTGAGACCTACGACGGAAGCCATGTTGATGATGCGGCCGGCGGGGCTCTTCATGAGCGTGCGCTGCAGGGCCTTCACAAAGAGGAATACGCTCTTGAGGTTGGTGGTGAGCACGGCGTCCCAGTCGCTTTCCTTCATGCGCATGAGCAGACCGTCCTTGGTGATGCCGGCGTTGTTCACGAGAATATCAATGGCGGGGTATTCGGCCAGAATATCCTTGATGCAGGTGTCCACGGCGGCAGCATCGGCCACATCGCAGGGGAATGCCTTGCAGCTGTCCGGGAACTCGGCGTTGATGGCATCTGCAGCGCTGCCGCAGGAGGCGGGGTTGCGGGAAATGAGAATGACCTTGGCTCCCTCTGCAGCGAAGCTGCGGGCGATGGCCTGACCAATGCCGCGGCCGGCGCCGGTCACAATAGCGGTTTTACCTGCAAGTTTGTTCATAGTACAATTATAGTAATGGAAAGCTAGAGCTAAATCAAGCAAAAAACGGCGCGCTTCCGTTGGGAAACGCGCCGTTGAAATCTTACATGTTAATCTGGAAGAGAGGCTTGTTGTTGTTTGCCGGGTTGAGGATGGCGAAAGCCTCCCGGTGAATGGAGGGATCACTGCGGAAGATGAGGCGGCCGGCGCATTGGCGCTCCAGCTCCATGAGGAGTTTGGCATCCTCGTTCTTGAAGCGGCTGAGCACATCGCTGTTCACCACCACAATCATATCGCCCACATTGTCGCGGTAGCGCATGATGGTGGCTTTCAGCTGGCGCTGAATCTCCACGCTCATGGTCATCACGCTCTTCACGCGGCCGCGGCCGTGGCAGTACGGGCAGTGGTCATTCACGTAGTCCAGCAGCGATTCGTTGATGCGCTGGCGGGTCATCTCCATGAGGCCAATCGGGGTAATCTGCATCACCTGTGTCTTGGCCTTATCGCGTTTCAGGGCATCCTTCATGGCCTTGTACACGGCCATCTGGTCCTTGCGGTGGCGCATATCGATGAAGTCTACCACCACCAGACCGCCGATGTTGCGCAGGCGCAGCTGGCGGGCGATTTCTCGGGCGGATTCCAGGTTGGTTTCCAGGATGGTCTTGTCCAGGTCCTTGTTGCCCTTGTTGCGGCCGGTGTTGATGTCGATGGCGATAAGCGCTTCCGTTTCATCAATAACCAGATAACCGCCGCAGGGTAGCAGCACCTGGCGCTGGAAAGCCTCGTTAATCTGCTTCTCGATACCCAGCTCCTCGAAAATCGGCTGGCGGTACTGGTGGTACTGAATGTGGCGCTTGGAGCGGCGGGAAATCTTGCCGGCAATCTCCTGCATGCGCTGGGTGGTCTCCAGGTTATCGCACACGATGTTGTCCACATTGTCCGTCAGGAAGTCGCGGGCGGTGCGCTCGATGAGATCCGGCTCACGGTACACGCACATGGGGGCAGGGTTGGTGGCGAATTTCTCTTCCACCTCGCGCCACTGGGTCAGCAGCATAGCGAGGTCGCGCACGAAGTGGCGGAAACGCTGGCCCTGAGCCACCGTGCGCATGATGATGCCCATGCCTTCCGGCACGTTGAGCTTCTGCACAATCTGGCGCAGGCGCTGGCGTACCTTCGGGTCATCAATCTTGCGGGAGATACCGAACTGGTCCGTGAAGGGCATGAGCACGATATAGCGGCCAGCCAGGGAGATGTTGGTGGTAACGCGCGGCCCTTTGGAAGAAATGGGGCCCTTGGTCACCTGAACCATGATTTCGGAGCCGATGGGGTAGATGTCCGGGATATCCTTGCTGGTAATCTTCTTCTGCTTCTTGCGGGGGCGGCCTTCGCGCTGAATCTCTTCCAGGGAGGAGTCCAGAGCCAGGGGCAGGGCATCCCAGAAGTGCAGGAAGGCGTTCTTCTCGTAGCCGATATCCACGAACATGGCCTTGAGGCCCGGTTCGATGTTCTTGACGCGGCCCTTGAAGATGCCGCCCACAATGTTGTCTTCGCCTTCGCGCTCAATGCTGTATTCCTCCAGCACGCCGTCCTCAAGCAGGGCTACGCGGCGTTCCAGTTTTTCTGAGTTGATGACGATAGTGGTGCCCTCTCTCGGGTTGCACTGGCCGAACCCGAGAAAGTGTTTAACAGTGTTAATCATTTTGGAAATAAAAGACAAAGTTTTAGGTTGAGGTTGGAGTTTTCACCTGATTTAGATGGGGGAGAGAGTGCTGTTCTTCCTTGTTTTTCCCAAGCCGTGCAGCGGCCCCGCAAGTGGTGCGGTGCCGGGCCGGGGTGGGGAGAAACGCGGGAGACTCAGCGGGGCCGTTGTCTTGATCAGCGGTCGGGCTTACTCCTCTTCAAACACATCATCGTTTTCCTGAAGATACTTGCCTGTGCCTTCTGCTACTGCACTCAGCGGGTCTTCAGAAATCATGATGGGCAGACCCGTCTGCTCGTGCAGCAGGTCACTGAGCCCACGCAGCAGGGCGCCGCCGCCGGCCACGGTGATACCGCGGTCATACAGGTCACTTGCCAGCTCAGGCGGGCAGTGATCCAGGGTCTGGCGGATAGCGCTCACGATGACATCGAGCTTATCCTGAAGCGCTTCGCGAATTTCTTCGGAGCGCACGGTAACGGTCTTGGGCAGACCAGTTCCGCGGTCGCGGCCTTTCACCTCCAGCTGCAGTTCCTGCTGCAGCGGGTGGGCAGAACCGACGCGGATTTTGATTTCTTCCGCCGTGCGGGGGCCGACCAACAGGTTGTGGGCGGCCAGCATGTGGCGGGTAATCGTTTCATCCAGGGCATCGCCGCCGCACTTTTCGGATTGGCTGTATACGATGCCCGACAGGGAAATGATGGCTACTTCCGTGGTGCCGCCGCCGATGTCAACAATCATGCTGCCAACTGGTTCTGTCACCGGAAGACCTACGCCGATGGCTGCAGCCATGGGTTCCTCAATGAGCTGAACCCTGATGGCGCCTGCTTCGTAGGCAGATTCCTCGATGGCATGACGTTCCACTTCCGTGATGCCGGAAGGGTGTGCAATAAGGATACGCGGCCCGCGGAGACTGCGGCCCTGGCAGGCGCGTTTGATAAAGTAGCGCAGCATGTTGTGCGCCACCTCAAAGTCGGCGATAACGCCTTCCTTAAGCGGGCGGATGGCCACCACGCTGCCGGGGGTGCGCCCCACCATGCGCTTGGCTTCCTCGCCCACGGCCTTCACTTTGTCGCCCTTCATGGCCACAACGGAAGGCTCGCGCAGCACAATACCCTGGTCCTTGATGTAGACCAGCGTGTTGGCTGTGCCCAGGTCAATCCCGATATCGTACGAGAAAAGCCGGGCGATTTTCTTAAAAATTTGCATATGTGAAAAAGTTATCTGGTATAAGGGGTGATATGGTGCGTGCCTTTCTTTCTGCCCGGGCAGTCCTCCTTTTCAGGGGAATGAACCGTATAAATCCCGGGAAGTTGTGGGGCTGCGGTGCTTATGTCGCTATAACGCACCCACGCGGAGTATAGTGGGCGGGGGTGTGTTGAGTCAAGAAAATAATGGTAAAATGACAGGGATATACGCCTTGGGATGAACGAGTGAACCGGAGCGCAGATTAGGCTTGACCCGGCAGGAGCAATGCGGTAGAACTGGGGTGTTCATGAACAGGAAAATTATCATAGCTTTGCTGGCTTGTGCGGTGTTGAGCCAGTGTAATACGCTGCGGTCTGATTGTGAGGCGCTTCGTGAGCGCGAGGCGGCCATTGCCCAGGAGGAAAAAGGTGAGTATTTTGTGGGGCGGCGTTATTATATTCCGCTGTGCCGGTTCTGGGGGTATCTGCGTGAGCCGGGGCAGAGCTGGCGCACGGCCAGGCTGGTGATGATGGATGAATCCGTGGTGCATACGCCGGATCGCGGGCCGGAGGAGCCGCTGCCGGGGGCCACCTTCGGGACGGATCAGAACGTAGAATACATCGTGAAGGGAAAATACACCGGTAAAGATGCCTATGACCCCAGCACGAACCAGGTTCTGCCTATGTTTCGTGCGGAATCGTACGAGGTGCGCAACCGCGAGCCGGGCTTTCTCTTTGTGCCGTCGGAGGAATATACGGAGGATTTTGTGACTCTGCGCCCGGCGATTATGCCGCAGCCGGAGATCTGCACCCAGGTGCTGCAGCAGCAGTGAATATGACGCGTATTTCGCGCGCATGTGGGCGCTGTTTGTGCTATACTGCGCCGAAATAGTCCGCACTACATCATACCAGTAACTTTTCCTTTTCTTTATGGCTCAATCCAAAATCCTCGTAGGTCTGGAAATCGGTACCACCAAGACATGCATGGTGGTCGGTGAGATTCGCCCGGATGCCACTGCCACCATCATTGGTATTGGCGAGGCAAAGAGCGCCGGCGTGCGCAAGGGCGAAATTGTGGACCCGTCCATGGCCCGCCAGTGTGTGTGCGATGCCTGGCAGCTGGCGCAGGACCATGCCGATGTGGATATTCTCAATGTCTACCTTTCTGTGACGGGTGAGCATATTGTGGGGCAGACCAATGTGGGCACCTTCCGCCTGCGCGATGATGAGGATATCATTGAGGATGAGCACGCCGATGCCGCCAAGGAAAAGGCGGAGAAGCTTGAGCTTTCCACAGACCGCTTCTGCGTGAACCGTGAGCTGGGTGGCTTCTCCATCGACGGTGGTGAGCCGACCCGCCATCCGGCAGGCCTGACCGGCCGCACGCTTGATGTGAACTGCCACATCATGCATGGCATCCGCACGCGATTGCAGAATTCGCTGCTGTGTGTGCGCCAGGTGCCGCTGGAGGTGGAGGATCTGGTGTTTGCTCCGTTGGCAACCGCGCAGATGGTGCTGACCCGCCAGCAGAAGGACAGCGGCGCCCTGCTGATTGATATTGGTGGGGGTACAACGGATTTCATCTGCTACAAGGGTGGGGATGTTGTGGCCTCCGGCTGTATTCCGCTGGGTGGTAACTACATTAACCAGGAAATTGTGCGCCTTACAGAACAGCGCGTGAGCTTCACCGCCGCAGAGGTGCTGAAACGCACCGAGGGCAACGCTTTCGGCGATATCAAGGATCACTCACTGGCCCAGTACAAGAGCGAGCTCGGCATGCATGATGTATCCATTGAGCGCGGGCGCCTGAATCGCATCATTCGCGACAGCCTGGCCGCCATGCTGCTGCAGGTCCGCGACCGCATACCGGAAGAAATCCGCAATTCCGGGGTGGCTATTTACCTGAGTGGTGGCACCAGTTTCATGCGCGGGCTCGATGGGCTCTGCCGCCGCGTGTTTGGCAATGTGCCGGTGCACCAGCCTGCGCCGCTGCCCCCGGGGCATAATCACTCTTACCTGGCAGACCCGCGTTATTGCACAGCCATTGGTCTTATCCGCTTTGCCCAGCGGTATGATGATGACGCGCTGAATCCGCATCGCGGCGGTTTCTGGCCCCGTTTCATGAAATTCCTCGGCCTCGGCCGGTGAACTGATTCCTTTTAACCAGATTTTCAACTCATGCTTCCCTATCAGACTACCTCTCGTAAAGAAGACGGTATCGTCATTGTCGGTCTTGGCGGTGCCGGTGCCAGTATCCTGCAGCGTTTCAGTGGCTCCAGCGCTGAGAATGTGCGCCTCTGTATCATGTCGCTGGATGAGCGCCTGGGGCGCGAATGTGGCAATGTGGAGTTTGTGCAGCTGGGCGCCGGGCTGAACCATGGCCTTGGTTCCGGTGGTGACCCGGAGGTAGCCCGCATGGCCATTGAAGAAAGCAGCAGCCAGGTAGATGACCTGCTGCGTGATTCCCGCCTGCTGGTTATGGTGGTGGGGCTGGGTGGCGGCACGGGGTCCGGCGTGGCGCCGGTGCTGGCCCGCAAGGCAAAAGAAGCAGGTATTTTCCTCGTTTCCGTGGTGGTTATGCCATTCGGGTTCGAGGGTGCCCGCCGCCGGCAGCAGGCAGATACCGCGCTGGAGGAGATAGCCTCCATTTCGGATATTGTATTCTGCTTTGAGAATGATTACATGGAGGACCTGTTCCGCAGCCGCACCGGTGCGCAGGCAGTATTTGAGGAGGCGAATGCGCTGCTTTCCCAGGCCACGGCCTCGGTGCCGCTGCTGGCTAATTCTCCTGGTATCATTAACATTGGCCTGGATGAACTGGTGACCGCGCTGGATAATAACGATTCCCGTTGCATTTACGGCGCAGGCAAGGGGTACGGCCCCAAACGCGCAGAGGAAGCCGCCCGCGCTGCTCTGGAATCTCCCCTGGTGGCGTATCATGGTGCCCTGCGGCATGCCCGCACCGTCATTGTGCATGTGGCCGGTGGTAACAATATGTCCCTTACCGAGCTTCGCGTTGCCATGGAAACCGTGCGCGAGGGCCTGGCCGGGGATGATGTGAATATCTTTTTTGGTGCGGCGGTGAAACCGCGCCTGGGTGAGGAAATGCGTGTGAGCCTCATTGCCTCTGTGGATTATCACGAAATGCAGGCTGCCATTCTGGCAGAAGCAGAGGAAGCCGTGGCTGAACCGGAGGAAGCGCTTGCTGTGCAGGAGCCCGAAACACCGGAGGAAGCCTTTGAGGATGAGGTTGAACCCTATGCAGAGGAGGCCGGGGAGGTATATGAGGATGCCCTTGAAGCCGGGGAGGAAAACGGCGCCCCGCTGCTGGAGCCGGATGATGAGTTCATCCCGGAGCCGGTGGAGCCGGCCTCGGTTCCGGCAGAGCCCGTCCGGTATGAGGCTCAGCCGGAACCCTTGCCCAGCTGGGAACCTGCTCCGGCCCCCGCGCCTGCCCCGGCTGTGCGCCCGGCCCGGCAGAGTGAATTCAACCTGGATATGAGCTTTGGTTCCGTTGCAGATGCCGGCCCCGCCGATGTGATGAACCGCGTGGAGGATATGTTCGGCGATGAGGAGGATGACCTGGAGCGCATGATATCCGGCCATTCTCAGCCTGCTGCCACACGCCCCGCCCGCAATATCAACGTGCTTCCCAAGCGGGAGGTGATGGAGGCTGAGGCTGAGATTTCTGAACGAGTGCGCAGCATGTTTGACGATGAGGATGACGAGGCTGATATGCCGTCTTCGTATGCGCCTTCCCGGGCTTCTCAACCGCGCGGCCCGCTGGGATATAATGATATGAGCGATATGTTCAACACACCGCTGCCCTGATGGCGCCGGAACAGTATGAATCTCACCGAACGGGAGCCTCCGCATGAGGCTCCCGTTTTTCATGCGTGTGTCTGTGTGGAGCAAAACGCAGATTTGCAGGGTGGGAGAGAGAAATCCAAGCTTGTGTTAGGCGGTGGTGTGTGTTATAGTGGGCGGGTATGGAAACACAGGGTATCACGTTCTATAACCGCTACACAGGGCAGATGGAGCAGGAAAAGGTGCTGGGCGAGGCCGCTCTGCGGTGGGTATACGGCACTCCGCTGGGTAAGCTCAGCCTGCACCTGCTGATTAAGCGAGCCTTTTTCTCCCGCCTCATGGGGTGGATGAAGGATACCCGCAGCAGCGGCAGCCCTGAGAAACTGCGTGCCTTTGTGGAGGAATACAATATCCGGATGGAGGATTATGAACGCCCGGCGGACCAGTACTCCAGTTTCAATGATTTCTTTTACCGCAAACTTGCCCCGGGTGCCCGTCCCCTTTGTGCCGATGGTCAGGTTGCTTTACCTGCTGATGCCCGCCACAGTGGCTGGCAGGATGCCTCAGAGATGACCAGCGTGTTTGTGAAGAACCAGCGCTTTGACCTGCCTGCGCTGCTGGGTGATGCCAGGCTGGCAGAGAAGTATGCCCACGGTACGGTGGTGCTTTCCCGCTTGTGCCCTGTGGATTACCACCGCTTCCACTTCCCTGCTGCTGGTGTGCCGGAGGCTCCTGTGCGGATTCCTGGTCCGCTGGCCAGTGTATCGCCGTATTGCCTGCGCCATAATCTGGCCTGGCTGTGGACAAATAAGCGCGAGCTTACCGTGCTGCACACCGAGGAGCTGGGAGATGTGCTCTGCCTGGCTGTGGGGGCCACGGGTGTGGGTGCCATTTACCAGACCTATGAGCCCGGCAAGGCTGTGGCCAAGGGTGATGAACACGGCTATTTCGGCTTTGGTGGCTCTACGGTGATGACCTTCTTTGAGCCGGGGCGTGTGAAGCTGGCAGAGGATATTCTGGAGAATACAGCTAATTGCACCGAAACCTTTGCTCGCATGGGCGATGTGCTCGGTACAGCCCAGGGGCTGTGAGGTTGAATGTAGAATTTTGGATTTTGAATGTGTTGAATTCAGCAGGCTTTGCCTGCAAAATTCAGCGTAGTGCTCCGCTCACGGCTCGCCCGGCTTGCAGGCCGGGGCGGCAACTGTGGCATATGAGCATATCATCTGCGCGCAGCGCAGGGAACTCTACACATTCAAAATTCAAAATCAAAAATTCAACATTCCCCCCTCGCCCTAGACCATGAGCGCATCGGTCTCGACCTCTGGTTCGGGCCAGATTGCCTCGCGCACCATGAAATCCTCCCAGCCGAGGAGGAGCTGCTCAAACGTAGCCGGGTTTACATCGAACTGGGCAATGGTGTGGTCTGCCGTGGGGGAGAGGATGAGCTCCACCTTGTTCCCCAGGCCTTCCCATTCATCGCAGAACCATTGGCGCATTTCAAAATCGAGCAGGGGATCCAGCATGCCGTGGGCGCAGAAAAGTGCGGGCAGTTTGCGGCGGAGCAGGGCGCAGGGGTTCACGCTGTCCGGGTTCTGTACCTCGCCGTGTATGTTCAGCTGGCGGGCTTCCGGTGCATCTGTATCCACCACCCCGCGGAAAATGGCCACACAAGCCGGCTGCAGGGGCAGAATATCCTCCTTTTTGAATTGCCACCACTTCTTTTCGTGAATCATGGGCTGCATGGAGCAGTTCAGCGCCATGAGTCCACCGGCATCTGCTCCGGCCAGGGTAATGCGCGATTCATCGATACCGAGGTTGCCGGCATTGTGGTGCAACCATTTCCAGGCGTCCAGCCCATCGCCGATGATATCTTCGGCATTTACATTGTAGCGGGCGTGGGTGCGGTATTCCGGCAGCAGGCAGACAATGCCGCGGTGGGCCAGGTGCATGGCCCAGGAAACGAATTCGGTGCTGTATTCCAGCGACCACATTCCCCCGCAGAAGAACATGACCGCCGGGGCAAAGGCCTCCGGTTTGTGCCCGCTGGGCGCAAACATGTGCATGCGGAGCGCAACGCCATCTGCAAAGCGTTTCCAGATGAAGGAGGGAGCCTGCTCCAGCATTTTGCGGTAGCGGGCTTCGCCTTCGCTCCTGGCGTTGCGTGAAAAAGATGTCATAATACAAGGCAGAGTATGCAATTTTCTTGTCAGAATTGCAAGCATGATGTAGGTTCTAATCAGTTATGAGAACGATTTTTTTCATGGTCAGCATGCTGGGTGTGGTGCTTGCGCTGGTGCGGCCGGTGGCTGCCACGCCAGCTGCTGCGGCGCCCGCGCGTTTCGGTATGCCGGATCAGAAGGCAGCCCGTACCACAGCAGAGCGGGTGTACAGCACCTGGCGTATCGGTATGACCCGCGGTGATGAAACCGCCTGGAAATCGGTTACTACCAGATCCCGCCAGATGAAGGTTCGTAACCTTATCGTATCACAGAAAGGGAATTTCCCGCAGGATTTCTTCCGCGACCAGCCGGAGCCTCCCAGCCTGGATAAGTTTGCCTACATCGGTTCGCTCACCGGGTGTGGAAACCGCACGCTGGCGGCCACCTATGTGGGGAATGTGAAGCTGGGCAATTCCAAGGTGGCAGAGAATGCCTTTGTGCTCCTCTTTGTTTATGAGGATGGCAAATGGAAGTTTGACCAGAGCCGCATGTTCAATCTGGATGGTATACCCAGCGTGAAGGAGCGCCTGCACAAGGGCGATTTGAGTGTGCTGATGGAGCAGGACGGCTTTCATCCGTATACCGCAGCTCCGGTGGTGCCGGTGTCCTGCGGGCGGCCGCAGCTCATAGGCAAGGTGTTTGTGGATGCCCCGGGCCGCAGCATTGAGATGAAGATCAACGGCATTTCGCTTCACCAGTTTGAGGATGAGCGCCGGGCTGATGTCATTTCCGGCGGTCTTAAGCGTGGCCGCAATACCATCAGCTACACTATCAAGACCAACGAGAAGCTGGAGCACCCCAGCATGGCTATCGGCCTTTTTGTGATGCCTGAAACGCCCGGCAACCATCCCGTGTGTGTCTTTGACCACATTCTCGATGCTACGGATGAGGCCCGCGGTGGTGAATTCACCTTTGAAATTCGCAATGAGAATATAGCCAGTATGAATCCGCGCTATACGGGGGCTGCCCCGCAGCCTTTCCACGCTGTGCCGCTCAAGAAGAAGCCGGCGCAGGCCAGGTAACGGCCCGGTTTCAGTGCTTCTGTTACCCCCGGCTTCCGGCCGGGGGCTTTATTTCATCTCTGTCACGCCGATGCGGTCGAGCAGATTAAGCTGGTGCATGAGTTTTTCGGCCTTCAGGCGGCCCTGGAGCAGTGCGCGGTAGCTTTCAATCAGCTCTGTGGTCTTCTGGGGCGTTTCGTCGAGCAGTTCAATGCGGAATTTATTCAGTCCACAGCGGCAGAGCGATTCGGCATAGCGCGCAGCGGATTGCGCCTGGCCGTTGAACATGGTGTTGCGGCAGCCTTCGTCGCTGCGCAGGTAGTGCATAGCGTGGGTGCGGTCCATAATGCGCACCTTGTGGTGGTCGCAGGGCTGGCCGCAGTCCTTGAAGCTGTGGCCCTGGCTCAGGAAGGTGCAGAACACACAGTGCTCTGTGTGGAACATGGGGATATGCTGGTGCAGGGTGAGCTCCAGCTCTCCGCCGCAGCCACTGGCAAGCAAATCCGCCAGCTGCGCGGCATTCAGATCATAGGAAACGGTGCTGCGCTGCATGCCGAACTCCTTCCACAGCGCCACGCTTTCCGGATTTGCTGTGTTCAACGAGAAATCTCCGACCATCGGCACGCCTTTCAGGCGGAACCAGTAGGCGGCGCCCAGGTTGCGCACCAGTACGCCATCTGCCCCGGCTGCGGTAATGTACTTGAAATATCCGGACTCATGCGGTTTCATGATGCGCATGGTTGCAATCCAGACTTCCGTTCCGGGGTGTTTAGATTTGATGTCTTTAGTCACCGCTTCGTATTGGCGGATATCCTTGAAATCCAGATAGATAAGCTTAATGCCAGCAGCAGCGGCGGCATAGGCTTGCTCCACCTCGCGGCAGAGTACGGAAAGCTGGTGCCCCTGAGCCGCCCGGAGCGGCGGGAACGGGCGCGACCACCCCTGCCAGGTGACGGCCTGGCGTGCGTTTGAAGCGCCCTGCGGAATCTTCTCCACAAGCTCGCGTCGCATTTTGTTAAGTATTGATACCGGGAGAATTAAATTTTCTTCCAAGGTGTAAGTACATTTACCTAAGGAGAAACCGGTTCCGCCAAGGCGGGAGAACTGCGCCTCGATGCTTTCCGGAGTGAGAGGTCGCTTCTCCGCCGGCTCCAGCGGCTGCCCACTGCCCACAGTGATGCCGCGGCAGGTGGCGGTCAGCTGGGAGCCGAGTCGACCCTCGAAATGGATATCAAGCGATTGGCCGGGAGTGGAGGCTGCGTGGCGCTCAAACTGGCACCAGGAGGCATGCAGGCGCTTATCGAGCGCAGGGTCTGCGGTTTTCCAGAGCAGCTGGCCCGGGCGCACGAAGCGCCAGTCGATGCGGCTGGCCTTGCCGTGGAAGAGGAGTCGCGTGCCTTGAATGCGCCAGATCCGGCCACCTTGTTCCTCATTTCTGTCCTTGCCGGCATCAATCACAAAGCCATCTCCCGGGGAAATGGGCATGGCGGGCAGGGAATCGAGCTCTACCCATCCTTCACCGCAGTGGACAATGCGCCCGGCCAGGGCGCCGCGCTTCTTGCCGAACTTGCCATGAGTGAGCAGCGGGTGGTCTGTGCCATCCAGCCAGCCAGTGGAGAATCCGCGGGAAAAAGCCATCTGCATGGCGTAAAGATCGCGGCTGCGTTGCTGGGGCTTGAGCGGCACCCCGGCCAGGGCGGCATCCACCGCATGGCGGTAAGCGCGTGTGGTGGCGGCCACGTATTCCGGGCTCTTCAGGCGCCCCTCAATCTTGAAGCTGTGCACACCGGCGGCAAGCATCTGCGGCACGCGGTCCAGCGCGCATAAGTCCTGCGGGGAGAAAATGTAGCGGCGTTCGCCAAGGTCACGCAGGCGGCCGTCCACCTCCAGTTTGTAGGGCATGCGGCAGGCCTGGGCGCATTCGCCGCGGTTGGCGCTGCGCTGGCCCAGGGTTTCGCTGGTGAGGCACTGGCCAGAGTAAGCCACGCAGAGGGCGCCGTGGCAGAACACCTCAATGGGTTTGGTGGTGGCCTTGGCGCAGGCCTCAATCTCGCGCAGCGAAAGCTCGCGGGAGAGTACAACCTGCTGTGGGTCAAAGAGTTCATCTACCAGGCGGACCGCCTCCGGGCTGCTCACGGTCATCTGGGTGGAGATATGG